>DASULB010000550.1:0-3470 GCA_036278455.1 Chitinophagaceae bacterium
CATCAGCAAAGCAATTACTAAAGATGCAATGCATTGTACTGCTACCTCCAGCAGGAACTGGATGATCAATGTTCTTTTACCGGCACCCAATACTTTCCGCACCCCCGCTTCTTTGCCCCTCTGTACCACCTGTGCGGTAGCGAGGTTGGCAAAATTAATGATGGCAATCATCAATAACAAGACAGACAATGCCAGCGAAGGCGTGATTCGGTCCATGATGCTTTTGGCATTTAATGGATGGAGGTGGACATACTGCAAAGGTAAAAACCGGATGCCATACTGTTTTCCTGATTTTGCATATTTGGCAAAAGAAGTATTCTGCTCCTGAAGCAGCCTGCCTAATGCATTATCATAAACTTTATTTGCCTGGTGGCTTAAAACATCCAGTGATTGGCCAGGTGCCAATCTTACATAAATATTTGCTACATGGGTAGTGTTCGGATCGGAACTGCCCTTATCATTTTCGCCCGAACGATATACAGCGCTAAAGGATACATTTGTAGGTGAAGAAAGGTCTCTTACCACTCCGGTTATTTCAAAATAGGCACCCGGATCTTTCCACCATGTTTTCAATTTAACTGAACGACCGACTACATCGGTAGAGCCAAACCATTTGTGAGCCAACGACTCAGTAAGTACCATCGAATTGACCTTATCCAATGCATGATCCGGATTACCCGAAATAAAATGATACGGAAAAACTTTAAAAAAGGAGCTGTCGGTATCTCTTAGCCTATTAGCATTCTCAAGAAACACCTTATGATCTGCTTCGATACCTTCGGCAGCATCATATGGTGGATTAATCATTGTAACAGCGTTAACACCCGCAAGGTTATTTCTGATCAATGCCCCGATACGCGTATCGCATTTATTTTTCCACAAGCTTTTAGTATCCTGTAAAGAATAAATATTGGTCTCATTTACCTGATACACTTGCTTCAATTGCGGCGACCATCTGTCATAATCGCGTTCATAATTTATGTAAAGAAGGAGCAGGAAAAACCCTGTGAGGCCTATTGCCAATCCGCCGATGTTGATGGCTGCATAGGCTTTGTTCTTCCAAAGATTCCGAAAGGTGATTTTTAAATAATTTTTGAACATGACTCTTTAATTTAACCATATGAGGAGATTGCCTGTTCATTTCTTCACCCCTTCTTCTATGAACTTCCCGTCCAACAAATGGGATATTCGGTTTCCATAAGTGGCATCCATTTCCCAATGAGTTTCCTGAATGATGATAACGTCATACGCTTGATTCAACTTTTTAAAGCGTTGCACGATCTCATCTCCCCGGGCGGATGGCAAATTCACGGTAGATCATCAGCCATGGTTATCAAATCCTTACTCCGATCCCAATCCCTGCACCTGGTTGGTAAAATAAAAACGAAGCAACAACAGGTTGTACCAGTACTGGTATTTATATTGCAACATCTGGGATTCCGCTGTAACCATTTTATTGCGCACCAGTTCTTCATCATAGGTGGTGATCAGCCCCGCTTTAAAGCGTTCCTCCGCATAACCATAGGCTTTTTTTTGCGCGCCATAGGATTCCATGGCTGTTTTATAGGCCCTGAGGCTAAGTCTCGCATTGGAATAAACCGTTTGTACTGCCTGCCATAATTGGTATCTCTCCAGTTCGGATTGTTCTTTGGCCTTTAATATTTCCAGTTTTGCCTTCTTAGAGGTGGTATAGGTGTAAAAGTTATTAAAGATGGGAATGTTAAGGCTAAAGATAAAATAATGGCCCAGGTTATCGCTAAACTGTTTGGAGAAGGGCACTTTTGCTCCGTTGAGAATATACTGTTCGGAATAATCCGTACCTGCGCCGGCGCTGAAAACCAGGCTCGGCAAAAAATTGCTGCGGGCGATCTTCAGGTTTTGTCGGGAGCTTTGAATCAGGGCCTGTTGCAGTTTGATGCCCGGCTGTGTCTGCAACGCCTGATGGTACACCTCATCCATCGATTTGGAAAGCAGGGTGGTATCCGCCAGAAAAGCCGTATCACCGGCTACCCTGAAATGCTCCACCGGTTTGAGTTGCAGGTACTGCGCCAATGTCCGTCTGGCAATGATGAGGTTATTGTCAGCCTGAACCACCTGCTGACGATCTGATGCCACCTGGGATTGCGCATCTACCAGGTCGGAAGCCGACTTCTCCCCCACATCCGTCTGCTGCTGTATATCCGCTTGTTGTTGCCTGGACAAGCTCTCTACCCTGCGCGCCATATCCAGTAATTCCTTATTGAGCAGGATCTGCAGGTAGGCATTCACAATATTGATGGTCAGATCATTTTCCATCTGCTGTTTCTGGTACCGGGTGGCCAGTGCATCAAGGGCCGTCTTCTTAATATTATGCAACACACTGAATCCATTAAAAAGGGTCCAGTTGCCGCTCAATCCAAATGAGTTGGAACGGGTAGTCTGATCTTTTTTTACATTCGTAATGGGATCGATGCTAAGCCCTATGTTATAATTCTGGGTTACACTTGCGCCAATGGAAGGCAGCAATTGTCCTTTGGCGGCCAGGTGGTCATACTGCGCCTCCCGGACATTTACATCCGCCTGCTGAAGACCGGTGTTATGGGTTTTGCCATAAACGATGCACTGCTGTATCGTCCAGGGCCTGGTAGAATCCTGGGCATGTGCTGTAACAGCAATGGACAAAAAGGCAAAGCAGAAAAGAAGGAATAAAAGGGACGTTCCTCTGCCTGCTATCCGAATGATCTTTATAAAAGCGCAATATCTAAGCATGATCTTCATAATTTATACATCTTGGATGGGGGATTGGTGACGTGTAATATCTTTTATTTCTCTTCTTACTCATATTTCAAAGCCTCCACTGGATTTTCTATGATCGCCCGCCATGCCTGTACGCTTACCACTAATATCGTTAACACTATAGATAGAACCGTTGCCATTATGAAAGGTATAATCGGCATGTCAATTCTGTACGCAAATCCATTCAACCATTTTTGAATCAAAATGTAGGAAGCTGGCCATGCGATGACATTAGAGATAATCACCATAATAATAAAATTCTTATTCAAAAGCTTTAAAATATCAGCTGTAGAGGCCCCCAATACTTTTCGGATACTAATCTCTTTAGTACGCCTTGTTGTCATAAATGCGGACAAAGTAAAAATCCCTACAAGAGACAGTATAAGCGACAATAGTGTAAAAGTGCTTACAATTTTTCTAAAACGAATGTTATCGGCAATCACTTTGTGAAAACTCACCTCTAAAAAGGTATAATGGACCGGAAAACCGGGATAAAAGCTATTCGATGCTCTTTTAATGTCTGATATTATAGTGTTAAAATGCGCGACATCTATACGACATAATAAATTATTCGTAACAATCTCATGCCCGGGCGCATTAAAGGTTCCATAAATGGTTGGCAATACTTTTTTGTCGAAGCCTTCGTAATGATAATCAGCAATCATACCGATAATATGCTTGGGCAAGGAGTCATT
>DASULB010000551.1:0-2968 GCA_036278455.1 Chitinophagaceae bacterium
CTTTTAAACGTAAACACAATACTGTCTACCAATGGTGCTATCTCCCTGTGAGAAAGTATATCAGATCCAATATAAAGAGGTAATAAGCTAACAGAGTGCACCCTAAATCTTTTAGGAAGGAAGGCAGGCAGATTCTTCCCTTTTTCTTTTGCAAAACATATGGGGCAGAGATAGCGGTTATGAGCATTCTTTTGCGTCCAACTAAAAAATTCACAGCCAGTCAGCTGGCCTTCACATACACCATGCCGGAACTCAGGCAAAGACAGTTCTACGGATCGTGTTGTATTATTGCAATACAGCCGGCCATCTACGTAGAAGTTCTTGTGGTAATGCAGTCTTACGGCCGTCAGGATCCTTTCGTTGCGCTTTATTGTGTCCTCCGGCCATAATTTGTTATGTTCAATCCATGGAAGGAGTCTCTCTCCCGCAGTTATAAATAGCAACGTGGTTCCTGCCGAACCATCAATGATGCAACTGCGCGGTAAAATGCCACCGGCGATATAAGTTTCATCGCCATTAAACGGCAACATGTCTTTCGCCAACTTCGTCTTGCTTGTATTCCATGCCCAATTCAGCATGGGAAAGATCTCTTTCAAAAATTTCTGATCCTTTGTCTGCTTGAGATAGTCAAAAGCCTGGATGATTATATAACTGGTTAATTCTACCTGGTCATTTTCATGTATGTGAAAAGCATCCACACCAATGCCCTGCGCCGTATGCAATACCCCTTTTCGTTGCCAAATTTTCCAGTAAAAATTCAGGATATCCTTTGCTTCCTGATAATAGCCTAAGGTTAATAAGCACCGGGATGCCCCATACTCATCCCTGACATAGGCCAAATGATAATTGTGACCTGCCAGGAGACCTCCTTCGACACCTTGTTGTGTTTTCAACGCAACAGATACATCATCAATTGTTTGCAGCAACTTGTTTCGTAATGGCGCATCAGGCGGCAATAGCTGATCGAAATTCAACCTTCTGGAAGCGAAGGTTTGCCACCAGCTACGTGTTCCGCTGAGCAACGAATCATAGTCGGATGTCAAAATATCTTGTGCATTTGTTATGCATTCAGGGTAAAGCGGACCTCCAATAAAATACATGTACCCTGTTCCCGGAGAACAATTTACAATATAATGATGATTACCCTTATCCAGAATATGAATACTGTTCTTACCCGCAATTTGTAAATATTGTTTGAAGGGCATGGGGTAATCGTTATAAAAAGGAGCACCCCGGGGCGATTCAGCTAATAAAGCATCACTCAGACCAGCATTTCGGTAAGAACCGGCGTTCCCTATTATTTTGACTTTATCCGAAAACTGTATCGAAAACGAAATCGGCCGCTTAAGCACAATTTTCCGAATGAATACGGGGTTTTTTGCATCCACAAAATCAGTAATTCTGCCGATTACAACACCGTGATCCAGCAAGGTGTGACTCCAGATGGCAGTACTTTTTTCACGCGAAGATTTTACCTGTAAAGAGGTATCATTCAAAGTCATCTTCAAAAGCGATGGCGAACTATAAGGGGGGCCAAACAATTGTATAATATTGGCTTTACTGCCATAGGCCGCCATTCGCCCATTACCCATGCAAAAAATATTATCTACATTTCTTTGGGCCAGGAGGAGACTGCACGTACCTGGTATCAGAATGATTACGCATAAAATTACCTTCCCTAAGTTCATCTTTACATATTTAACGGTTCGCATGGGACCAATCAAATTGTCATGACACCATCATATTTTTGTATTTTGCTTTCAGACAATTCGCAATAGTGCATGGCATTACTCATTTCGTATAACTTGCCGTTTTCAATGTTACCGGTCCCATCAATCCAGAGGGATCCAATGGACTGTCTGGTGTATACGGATTCACATCAGCGTGGGTTTTTCGATCAGCGATCGGCAATTTGCTATCACCAATCAAACGGTTGACCCAAGTATTGACCACTTTAATCGTCAACAGATTCTCGCCTTTTTTGACAGCACGGGTAACGTTTACCTGGTGGGGGGCCGTCCAAACGCTTCCAACATTTTCTCCGTTCAGGGTCACCTGAGCCATGGCTTTGACGTTACCCAGATCCAGGTAGATGGTCTGATTTTTTGGTAAACTTGTAAGACTAAAGGTCGTTTTATATATCGCCGTGCCCGAATAATATTTAATGGAATCCTCCTTGGATTTACTCCAGTCTTGGAGCTGATCAAAGATAACTGGTCCTACCGGACCACGCATTGCGCCATCGAAGGTTACTTTCCAGGGCCCGGGTACGTGCATCACCATTTTTTCCACAGGAAAATTAACGCCATTCCCTTCGGATGCATGACTTTCATTTCTAAATACCACAAAACCGCTTTGATAAGCCGCTAATTTCAACGGCACCGATGTGCTTGCATCGTGTTGTACAAATTGTGGTAACGTCCGCGTGGAGCCGTCCACCGCATCCCACCATTCAGGCTGCTTACCGGAAACCCGGAAGGAAGGTGTTATAGCCAGAGTAGAATCACTTTGATTGCACACAAAATAGATATCGGCCTGCCCGGTTCTTCTATGAGTATATAGTACAGGCTGACCTCCATCTATTTTAAAATCCGGGATTACCTTCAATAATGTAAGCGCTTCTTCCATGGTCATCCCATCGAGCACCATTCCTTTACCAAAATGTACCATTTTCACAGTTTTACCATCACAATTCTGCCAAAGTTTGGCAGCCAGGTCCTTTACCTGTTTATCGGCTGTTGGATAATCCTGCAGGCTGGGTGACCTCTCCGGACGGGGTCCTAATATGGTGGCGCCGTCAGCCACAAGCTGACTGATCTTTTTCAACACTTCGGGGCGCATGGTTTTTTCGGGTGGCAGCACCATCAAGCTATAGGAGATTCCGTCAGGCAATACCAGTTTGCCATCTTTAACTTTTAATCGATTTTCTATTACCTCTGCATTGATGTAATCATAGGAATATCCTTCC
>DASULB010000552.1:0-25338 GCA_036278455.1 Chitinophagaceae bacterium
TGAATGCAGGCAATGAGAACTGTTTCGTATCCCGGGTGAACAAAAGCGCTCCCGTTTCCTGACGGCTTCCCTTGTTAAGGAGGGACAGTGCCTCCCATAGCAATGTTTTTTTATTTTTGCCGGTAAAACGAAGTGCCCCCGTCCGTATGAGCAGTTCAGCCTGCTCCAGGCCAATGCCCATGCGTTCTATGAAATTTTCCAGCCCCGTGAAAGCACCTTTTTTACGTTCTGATGGTATTTTTTCGGCATAATATTGTTCCAGGCTTTGAATGTGAATAAATCCCAGGTAAATATCAGCCCCCCTGATAGTGGTCGCATAACCACTGTTATTAACACAGGGCAGGTGAATTGTGGCTCCCGCCTTTCGCGCTTCGTTCACATATACGCGGGTATTGTAAAATCCACCGAAATTATTAATGACTGCCGTCATAAACTCCAGGGGATAGTGTGTCTTTAAGTACAGGCTTTGATAACTCTCCACCGCGTAGCTGGCAGAATGCGCTTTGGAAAAGGAATAACCTGCAAAACTTTCAATCTGCCGCCACACTTCGTCGGTGGTCTGTTGCGGATATCCCTGTTTTTTGCAGTGTTGAAAGAATTTGTCCCGGATTTCCACCAGGTGGTGAAGCCCGCGGTTTTTTCCTGACATCAGGCGTCGCAGCACATCGGCGTCCGCCAGGTCGAGCCCTCCGAAATAATGCCCGATCTTCAGCACATCCTCCTGGTAAACCATCACCCCATAGGTCTCCTTTAGCTGTTCTTTCATGACAGGATGCAGGTACTGGAAGTCGTTCGGATGATGGAACCGGTAGATATACTGTCGCATCATGCCGGACTTGGCCACGCCGGGACGAATGATGGAACTGGCGGCCACCAGGGTCAGGTAATCCTCGCAGCGCAGTTTTTTGAGTAACCCGCGCATGGCGGGACTTTCTATATAAAAGCAGCCGATCGTATCGCCGCTCTTCAGTTGTTCCCGTACCTTGCTGTCCTTCTTGAATGCTTCGATGTCGTGCACATCCACCTTTATCTTCCGGTTACGGTAAATAATATCCGCCGCCTCTTTGATGTGGCCGATGCCCCGCTGGCTCAGGATATCCAGCTTTTCCAAGCCGATGTCCTCCGCCTGGTACATATCGAACTGAACGGTGGGAAATCCCTTGGGAGGCAAATCCAGGGCCGTGTAAGAAGTCATGGGCAACTCGGAGATTAACACGCCCCCGGCATGAATGCTGCGCAGGTTCGGGAAATCCACCAGCCGGTCATAAGTGGCGAGGATCAACCGGCTGATCCTGTGTTTATTCTGGGCGGCGTTCGGTTCTTTTATCAGCTGGTCTATTTCCTGTTTGGGCAGGCCATAGACCTTTCCGAGCTCACGGATGATGCTCCTGTCCCTAAAGGTGCTCATGGTCCCTAAAAGCGCGGTATACTGATCGCCATATCTTTTGAAGATGTAATCGAAGACCTCGTCCCTGTCTTTCCAGCAGTAGTCAATATCAAAGTCGGGTGGCGCTTTTCTCTTGGGGTTTAAAAAGCGCTCGAAGTAAAGATCCAGTTCCAGCGGGCATACGTCTGTAATTTTCAAACAATAGGCCACCACACTGTTGGCGCCGCTTCCCCTTCCCACATGGTAAAAGCCCCGTGATATGGAATAGCGCACAATATCCCATGCAATCAAGAAATAGGCGGAAAATCGGAGGTCGTCAATGATCTGCAATTCCTTTATAATACGGTCATAGGCTTCCCGGTTGTGGATGCCATAGCGTTGTTTCCAGCCATCCAACGCCAGCTTCTCCAGCAGCAGTTTGTCATCATAAGGATTGCCGGTAAAGGCCTTTTTATTCTTTACCGCGGTAAAATCAAACTTAAAACTGCATTGCTCCAGCAACCTGCGGGTGTTCAGAATGACCTCAGGAACGCGCTTATAGGCATCCAATAAGGCAGCGGGCCGCAGGGGCACTTCATCGCGGGTAGCGGCCTGCGCCTGTTTTAACTGGGACAACAGAATATTGTTGTCCACCGCCCGTAACTGACAATGCAGCCGGAAATCATTCTTATCCGCAAAAGTCAGTGGCTGCCATATGACATACCGGCTCCTGCCAGGGGTGTTCAGAACCAGTTTATTCACCTGGCCGGGGCGCACCCCGATAAATTCAAATGCCCTCAAATCTCCTGTCTCTTTTTTGCCAAAGGGATAGATGACAAATGCGTTCTCAAAACAGGGTGGGGTTTCAGGGATGGGCTTGTTTTGCAGGTTGCAGTTGGTCAGCAAATCATTTAATTCCCTGAAGCCCAGGTTATTTTTGGCAATGCCGATGTAGGACAACTCATTGCCGCTGCGAAATTCGATGCCGCCCAATCCTTTCAGGCCTTTTTCTGTGCAAACCCTGATAAATTCCAGTACGCCGGTACTGTTGTTGATATCGGTCAACACGGCGGTATCATAACCGGTTTGCAGCAACAGGTCTGTCAGGGCGTCAATGGACAAGGTACCGTAACGCAGGCTATAATAACTATGGACATTCAGCAACATAAAAGCAGGCATCAATCACATGGCGGACATTCAAAGGGTAACGGCCTTCACCACGGCATCCTTGCCAAACCGGTTTCTTATTTTATCCAGTGTCTGGTAAAGACAGATATGGGTAAGCGTATCATTAAACAAATCGATCTGGTGACTGCCGGAAACGAGCTGGCTGAGCTTCACCCCGATCAAGCGTACCAGCATCCGCCGGTTGTATAATTTATAAAACAGATTCAGCGTTCCCTCCAGAAGTACTTCGTCCATACAACTGTATGGGATACGGGCCTGGCGGGTATAGGTGTCGAAATTGGCATACCGGATCTTAACAGTCAAGCAGGCCGTAAGCCGGTGTCCGCTGCGCAGTTCAAAGGCAAGCTCTCCCACCATTTTGATCAGTGTTTTACGAAGCATTTCCATATCGGTGGTGTCCTGTCCAAAAGTAGTTTCTTTGCTCATTGATTTTTGTTCCGTATAAGGCATCACCGGCGTACCATCTATGCCATTGGCTTTTTGCCAGAGATGTACCCCGCTTTTGCCCATTGCCTGACGGATAAAATCAGCGGGCATCTGCTGCAGGGTGATGATTTTTTGGATACCCCGGTTGCTGAGGAAGCGAAAAGTCTTATCTCCCACGCCGGGGATCTTCTTCACGGATAGAGGTGCAAGGAAAGATTTCTCTCCACCGGTTTCCACCCGCCATTCGCCGTTGGGCTTTGCCTGGCCGGTGGCGATCTTGGAGACTGTTTTATTCGGAGAAAGCCCGAAGGAAATAGGAAGGCCGGTCTCTTTGATGATCCGTTGACGCAGTTCCCGGGACCATTTCCAGCAACCAAAGAACTTATCCATGCCGGAAATATCAAGATAATGCTCGTCAATGGAGGCCTTCTCCACGATGGGTGCTTTTTCGGAGATGATTTCCGTGACAGTATGGGAGTACCGGCTGTAAACGTCCATGTCTCCTTTGATGACCCGGGCATCGGGGCATAACTGCAGCGCCAGTCTCATCGGCATGGCGGAATGGACACCAAACATCCGGGCTTCGTAACTGCAGGAAGCCACCACTGCCCTGTCACCGTATCCGCCTACGATGACCGGTTTGCCCATCAGGCTGCTGTTTTGCAGCCGTTCCACGGACACGAAAAATGTATCCAGATCAAAGTGTACAATATGGCGTGCCCCTTCCATTTTATTGAAATTTAGTTTTTTTGACACTGTGAGTGTCAATATGTTGGCAACAATAGTAACATTTTTAGCTGAATCCACAAATAAATGTTGGGAGCAACTCACTTTTCGTGTCGGGAAACCAGAGACAATAAATCCGGAATATTGATGAGTAGGAAAAGAATACTAATCTACTATACATTGCAAATTGATGAGTATGATTTATCATTAAATCACATTGTAGCCGAAAAACCGGCCCTTTCGGCTTCATAACCTTCGGGCAATATCCCATCGTAGCTTTTCATGAGTTCCCACATTGACCGGTTTTGATGAAAGCGCGGGCTAACAGACGATATAATAACCGTAGGTACCCGTGACTTCACGAGTATCATTCTGTAAGAAATGACAAGTGTGTTTTTTATCCCTGTCCAATAGTGCCTTTTCCCGCATTTGGTAAAAAGGTTGAATGTCGTTTACAAACCTTCCTTGTCATTGATTCTTCTACCCGGAACCAGGCCGGAAACGGGCAACTAATACCCTTATCAGACAGTTTGCCGGCGGAAAGGGCAACAGATGTGGTCTGACGATTGGCTCTGCTTAATTAACATACTAACATGGAAATGCGGCTCCTGTCTTCGATGTTGGCCATTACCGCTTTATTCATCTGCTATTCCAGTTGTGTTGGCCAGGAGGTACATTTTGATGTAATCAATCCACCGAAAGGTCTGTCATGGGTATTGGTTACAGGAATGTCCCCGCGTCACAAGGATTCTTATGGATTTCTACACACACGGGGTTGTATAGATATGACGGGTATCAGTTTCTCCATTATCTCCATGATCCCAAAAACCTCATTCTTTGCTTAATTACCCTGGAAACAATGATAAACTTTTAGATTTCCGCTTCATCTATCCGGCTTATTGGAGGGTAGAGATTTCAAATACCGGATATTCTGCAATTGATCCGGGGTGATTAACTTTCTAAGTCCAGCGCGGTGAATATTGGAGGGGCAATTTTCTGAAGTGCCACGCAAAAAGATACGTAAACGAAAACCATTCACCTCCGAAAACGAAGATGCGTACAACATGATCGGAAACCTGACCTTCATCCTGCTGATGGTGATCTGCGTTTGTATATTGGTATTTGTCGTGGTGAAATATTTATTGTCAGGTCTGGGAAGTGTGCATGTTAATATGCTGCCGTAATGAAAGATAGAAGGCAAAAAGTAGTAGATAGACTATAAAGGCTTGAGTTTTGTTACTGTTTGGAGAACTTTGGAGATTGTTTGCAAATATCCGGCTATTCCGCTACCCGTCAAACCGCCGGCCGTCTGCTCCGTATATTACTTGCATGTGGAATTAAATAAATGTTTTATCACAATATTTTATATCTTGTACCTATGCTATAATCCCTACAAAACTATTTTAGCCTTATGAAAACAACCCAACCTGCAAAAGCATTCTTTTGCGCGATTCTCCTGATATCCGGTATAGCCTTATGTCTTGAAGGCTGCAAAAAAGATGACTCCCTACCAATGCCGACGAAGACCATGAAACAATTGTACGCAGATGCGATAGATGATGCCATGGTCTCTTTAAAAAGTGAAATCATTGATACACTCTGGGCGATTAATAAACAGAATCCTCATCTCAGCTGGAAAACGATCCATGGAAAAGAGTATCTATTGATGGCTACTTTCATGAAGTATCCCGCCAGTTATCCTGTAGGTGATTCTGTCACCAATACCTGGGGAGTAACCTGGTTGTTTATACCGGATCAAATGAAACAGCGTCTCACCCCTTTTTTTAGGGAACAATCCGATACCATTGAACGTCTCTGCCAATTGTTAGGATTACCTCCTGCAGGTAAGGGCAGCGATACCCATATCGCCGAGGTATGGGTTCCTACTTCACGTCTTTTCCGTCCGGCAGGCGACCCATCCATTACGACAACCACCACTCCCGGACACCTCATATCCACGACTACGGATGATTATGATACTTGGTTTAACAATAATATTATTTATTCTTATTATGCACCATTGGGACCATCGGGCCATCATTATCCCTGGACCAGACTGGGGTATACATACGATTGGGCTCCAGGATCTTCACATGTGGGCTTAAGTGAATATGTTCTCGACGACAGTTCGGGAATTTGGGTAGAAGAGGATGAAACCGCCGCCGATTTTTTTAAATAAAAGAGCCTGAAGATCTCTTGGAAAAACAGGGCTAAACCTCCATATTATGGTTCCTGGAAAGCGATGCAGTGGTTGGAGCGTAGCCATCCAATAAACCTCATATTGGAGGGGCCGTACACCACGAATAGTTTTGATTAAAGAATTACGGCTAACCTTAATATCTGACAAGGAAACAATGCGACAGGGAGTAAGCGTCAGACCAGACCAGTCGGTAGGGATTTCTGCCTGGAGCGTTATGGCCGGAGAGACAAAGGATTATTATTGGAACAATAAAGCTAAAAAAATGGCAGGGCTCTTTTACAGTCAGAGCGGTCAGGATTTATTCCACCGAAGGTTGAAGGATGTATGGAGGAAAGGTTGCCCCCGGCGGGTAAGGCTTAGTATTAGTAGCTAACCATCTATGATCCAATAGTTTTAAGCTATTATGGAATCTGCTGTAGCTACCTGTTTCCAGCTGTGGAGTAATTAGTGAGCTAACTGTGTATGCGGATAGGATTCTACAGGGGGCCGCAGATCCCTGGGATAATCATCAGAATTGATGCTGGATTTTGCAGCATGCCATCAAAAAATAAAGCAGGGACCTAATGATTGATGTGCCTTTCAACGGATAACGTGGGACATGTTAGGGAATATCCTCCTTTTTAATAAGCGGGAAGATCAGGAACCGCATAATAGCGATCCCTAAGGCGATTCCTGATATAATGACCAGCAAAAGCGTTTGTAAAGGCATGTCATAACAGGTATGATTAAATCCACTGGCACCAAATCCAGGAAGAATATCACTCAGGAACAGGAACATGAATACGAACAGGATCATCAGGGCGACGATCAGCAGTAGCACTGCGCCCATGATTTTCCGGAATTTCCAGCTTTTACCTTTTTTGCGCAATTGGTTAATGTAGAGGTAACCGGTTGTCAGGAAGATTAGGAGGAAGATAATGGAAACGGCTGCTACACCGTATCGCGTTACCCGGAGTATCCTGAAAAATTCTGCCTGGGAATTTCTATCCGCCCTGTGTGGAAACAAATTGGCACACGGATGCTCGAACATGAAAAGAATTTTTCCTGGTAAAGAGTCGTACGTTTTAAAGTAATGCCAGGATGTGTCGAAATTTTCTGCTTTGATTGAATCCATGTAACGCGTGATAGGGGCTATGCTGAGTCCCATTATTCTCACAGTGTCAAAGCTTAAAAATTTGGTACCGATACCTGTCCAGACGTCGCTGTAGCCGATATTTTTTCCAAGCGGCTCAACGGCGATGCCACCCAAATCATTCTGGATAATGAAATCATATATGGCATCGAGCGTTTTGCTGTCATCAAACCATATCTGCCCCGTCAATTGTTTTTTGTCGTTGGTCAGATTGATAAAGGCGGTGAAGGTCTGGCTGTCATAGAGTACGGGTTTTCTGAATTTCGTGGCGATATCATTCAGGGAAAGGTAGCCCATGAATTGATCTTCGCCTCCCCCCCGACGGACTTTCCATTCGCTGCCATAATACGGAAGGCATACCACAAACTTGGTATGAGAGACATTGGCATTAAGGTACCTGGAGATGGTAGATTCTATGCTACTGGCTCTTTCACCTTTTAACGGTGCCTGCGGGCCCGCCGATTTGCCCGGGCGGTTGGCACTAAAATCGATTAAAAAGCGATGTACCCAGGGATTCAGTCCGTTGATGTCATAAGCTGAACGCTCATCTACGGGCGGGACGGTGAGTGTCAGGATATATCCCGTACTGTCGCTTTTAAGGGCCTCTGACAGGCTTCGGATAAAACTTACAAAGTCTTCGCGGGAGCTATTATTCAGACCGTCAAATTTTATATTGATTCCATCAGCGCCGCGCTCGTGGAGCAGCCCCCGTACCGAATCGATGAATATTTGCCGGCGCCCCGCATCGTTTAGAAAGCCGGGGGTGTTGGCCGGGTTTTTATCCGTTATGCTTAACAGCACCTGACATCCTGCCGCCTCGGCACTTTTCAGCGCCTGGGCGCTGCCCGTCCCGCCTCTGTCCGAGCAATAGCCGGTCCTTCCATCCAGTTCAAAACCATCATAAACCAGGGTACTGATGATACCAAAATTATAGTCCAGGTAATCCCCGCCGGTGCCGGAGGGGTAAAAAGAGAATATCGCCGCCTTCCGCGTGAGTTGCAGCTTCATAAAGCCCGGGATATCGCAGACATCCAACGGTTTTCTTTCCCTTCCGTAAAAATACCGGATGTTCTTAAGCAGGTCTAATCCTGCTCCTACCCCCGTACTGTCCCCGACCTTTTCTTTAAGCAGGGGCAGGATCTTATCCAGCAGTTCGCTGATGCCTTTATTGATCGCAGTATCGTTTGCAGCACCCGTCGTATCCATGGGCGAGAGGGTGTCTGTTTTTCCCGCTGAGACTTTTATGGCATTGATCAGGGATACCAGGGAATCGAATCGCTGGTTGACGGTATCGGACAAGGCTATATTCAGTTTTCTGATCTCATCAGCATTAGCCATGATGGAGTCCTGAAGAAAGGTGCCGTTGATCACATCCAGGATCCTTTTTTGCTCTGCCGCCCTTATATTCTTACGAAATTTCAGCACATTACCAATCTTCTTTAGAAGGTTCACCTTTGGAACGCTGTCATTTGACAGGATCCAGGGGGCCGTGTGCAATACGGTTGTCTCAGGTGCATGGACACGATTATCCCCATTCGCATGAACGGGTAGGATATAGCATGCAAAACAAATAGGGATTGCAAATAAAATAAACAATTTTTTCATAACACATACATAGAACAGGATGATACAAGCGCACTAGGAGAGGTCATTGTCAGGAATTTGTCAGGATGGCTTTTCAGCTGGCTGGCTTAAAATGATCAATTGAGTATAGCTTGTAAGGCGCAGGTAACACGATGGGGGCCCCCCCCGACACAGTCCCCCTAATACAATGTTTAGGGGCGGAAGCCGCGGAGCCTGTAACATCGCATTTCCGCCAGGCCCATCATTTCCTTTGCCACTCCTTATAGTTTTTGCAAATCCATCTGAGAAAAAATGTTTTTTCCGCGGCCCACGGACGCGAGCAATTTATCCTCGTCAAATTCAACGATGAAGCTGCGGGGCACCTCCAGTATTTCCGCTATCCGCACAATATAGTCTATGGAGATATTTCCTCCTCTTTTTTCCAATTTGCTGTATGCGGGGATGGATATACCAAGCCTGTTCGCCATGTATTTTTGGGGGTATCCCCGGATGAGCCGTATCCTGCGGATATGGGCACCTATTTTGAGTTCCATAAGAGTTTCTTTTGGGTTAATCGGTTAAAAGGTAATAGCATCCAGAAAGGAGATCTTCTGAAATTAATCAGGTGGCTTCTCTCGGAGAAATGAATGCGTATGGTGGAAGTGGTTCGTCTTCATAGGAATTTAGATCAGGGATTATTCAGGTACAACCAATGGCAGACAGAGATGACGGGGGCTTGTTGTATGGCGGATCGTCGCATGGTTATCAGATTGCTATAAGAAATAACCGGGAACAAAATGGCAGGATCGGCCCCCCTTTCTGGCTGGCGCGGTATGCGCAAATCATTATTGAAAACCATCGAATGAACAAAAGGATAAAGAAAATGCATGATAAACTAATAGAATCCAAAAATACCGTTTAATATCCGATATTTCCTATAACTATTTTAGCCCCAGGCTATAAAACCTTCAAAAACCTTTGCAATAACGTTTGAGCAGAAATCATTCAAGTCTGCGAAGTTATACCATAGATTCATGCGTAAAGGCCCTCATCCCGTTAAAGAAGGGTTAAAGGAAAATCCGTAATGGGGCGGTTGAATAATTATCGTTTTGGTTAAATAATTATCCTTTTGGTTAATTAAATATCCTGGCCATTAAAAAGTTAGACAAGTAAAATTTGGTCTTGATGAATTTGAAATGATAACTTTACACCATCATTTGCAAATGAGGTCGCAAGTTCTACCTGTGGCGTTCCGGTAAGTCCAATAGTGTTTTTATCTTTAATACAATCATGCTTATATTCATGATGAATTGAATGTTTTTTTATTTAAATATTATTTCAGGATGATGTCTGAAACCTGGATTTTGCTATAAAAAGACAAGCATCGTGATGCTATAAATTTTTCAAATGATATTCGAGGCGTTATCCTGTGTAACGGAACAGATCAATGAGCATTTCAGGAATCGGCTAAAGATCAGTGAAGAAAAGGTCGTGCTATCGGGCATCGTTAATCAGGATGGCAGTCTTGCCGTTCAGGGTGAAAACAAGTTGTTGGTGACCCTGGTAAATATTGAAAACGACACTACCGCCAGGAATAACAAAGGTGGTAACGGATCGGGGACGCCCGCCAATGTTTCCTCCGGTGTAAACATCAATTTATACGTTCTTTTTTCGGCGTATTTCGGAAGCAACAATTACCCGGAATCCCTGAGGTTCCTGTCCTTTATCATCGCATATTTTCAGAATAAGAGCGTCTTCAACAGGTCAAATACCCCGAAGATGGACAGCCGGATTGAGAAACTGATTTTTAAAATGGAGAACATGGGAATAGAAAGGCTGAATAATGTATGGACAACGCTGGGTGCAAAGTACATGCCATCGGTACTGTATAAAATGAAGATGCTGACTTTTGATGATTCCATTGTGAAGGAGTTCAGGCCAGCGGTCACCGGCATGTCTTATGATCATAATGTTTAACCTGTCATGGATCTTCAATTTGAAAACTTAACGGATGTACTTTTTAAACATGATTATTTTTCAAATGGGAAGTTCGGGGGATTAAGGGTAGAGATTCCCGATAACTGTATCTATATGATGAGAAACCATGGATTGCTTTTTAAGCCTGCAGGAGGAGGGTTCAGTATACTGTATGACGCCGCGTTTGCAGGCGGCAAAAGGAAGCGGGAGCAGGTTTTGGAAGATCCCCTTACGCTTCACTTTAACCTGCAGTTAGACTTCCCCTCCTTTTATAATTATACAGCAAATCTTTCCGGACTCACCTCAGGTGCAATCTCTGAATCCGTCTTTTACTTCAGCAATGTCTCCAGGGAGGCGGCCGTCACCCTGCCGGCAGGGAAGCTTCATCAGGAGGACACCGTCTCGGGTAAGGATCTTTATCCCGCCGAAGCGTTTCCCGGACGTTTTTTTGGCAAACCTTTCGGGCTGCTTGACCTGCAGATAAACCGGGAGATGAAGCAGACCTACGCGATTCATTTCTCTGCCAGGGCTACCTTTTGGCGCTACATACTGGTCGGCGAACATTTGCTGGAGTTGCATCAGCCCGCTGTCCTGGACCCCGGTGGCAAACAGGTTTTTGAAGGACCCGGTGAGCTCGTGCTGCCGGACGGAAGAAAGGCACTGGCCTTTACCTCGACCGGCGAGATCGGCCTGCGTGAGACAGTACCCCTCCCCTTTCAGCTCGTGGAGCATTATGAACCGGCTACCGGAAAATATAAAATGGTCATCGGCGCGCTTCCTTTCCCAGACGTCAACATTATTTCCCATGCAGGAAGGCTGACAGGCAAAGATGTGACAGGTGAAGGTGCAACAGGTGAAGATGTGAAAAGGGAAAATAAAACACTGACAAATTTTTCTGAAATCTTTATTTACTAGCTTAAAATTATACCACTATGCCAACAACGCTTATGACGCCAGGTGTTTACGTCGAAGAAAAAAACGCCTTTCCAAACTCCGCGGTAGCCGTGGAGACCGCGATTCCCGCATTCATCGGCTATACCGAGGTTGCTGAACGAAACGGGAAATCACTTCTTAACAAGCCCGTGAGGATCACTTCCTTTGCCGAATACATCGAGAACTTCGGCGGGAACTTTAGCCCTAAATTTAAGATCGCACCACCTGCCGACCCGGCATCCAAGCCTGAGACCTTTAACCTTAACGGAACGGAGATGGCCGTGGACATCAACGATAATAATACCTTTTACCTGTTTAACAGCATCCGTTTGTTTTACGCCAATGGCGGCAGTACCTGCTTTATCCTTTCGGTGGGAACCTATGGAGGGGATGATAAAAAAAACGGTGTGGAAATCAATGCGGCAGATTTCATAGGCTCCGCAGACAACCCCGTCAGCGTATTTGACATCCTCGAAAAAGAATACGAGCCGACGATGATTGTCATACCCGATATCATCGCCCTGGGGAAGGATGCTTACGCTACCGTCTATACGCAGGTGCTTGCCCATTGCGGTAAAATGCAGAGCCGGATTGGCATCTTTGATCTGCGCAAACAGGCACCCTCCGAAAAAACGGACGACGTCGTAGAAGAATTCAGAACCGACATTGGTGTGAACTTCCTGAATTACGGGACGGCCTATTACCCCTGGTTGCATACGGCCATTGTACAACCTGACGAGGTTGATTTTGAGAACCTGGATGCGTCCGTTGATCTGGCGACCTTGTTGCCCGAAAAGAGCGCCCAGGATGTGGTCACTAAATTTAAAACCAACGCGACACCTGACGACAGCACCAAGAAGAATTTCCATCAGTCACTCAAGGCTTCCAGCCCCACCTACGTGGCGATACTGGAAGAAATAAGGGGCAAGCTGAATGAGCTCCCTCCCAGCGCTGCCATGGCAGGGACCTATACAATGGTAGACAATACCCGGGGGGTTTGGAAATCACCGGCGAATGTTTCAGTGAACATGGTAAACGCCCCTTCGGTCAATGTTTCCAACGAAGAGCAGCAAAAACTGAACGTGGATGTCATGGCCGGTAAGTCCATTAACGTCATCCGTCCCTTTCCGGGGATCGGTACCCTTGTGTGGGGTGGCCGCACGCTGGATGGCAACAGCCAGGACTGGCGCTATATCAACGTAAGGAGAACGGCGATCATGATCGAGCAATCGCTCAAACTTTCCGCCAGGGCCTACGTTTTTGAACCCAATGACTCCGGTACCTGGGTGACCGTCAAAAGTATGGTCAATAATTTCCTTAATAATCTTTGGAAGCAGGGAGCGCTGGCCGGGGCAGTACCCGCCCAGGCATACAACGTGCAGATCGGTCTGGGGGCCACCATGACACCCACCGACATCCTGGACGGGATCATGAAGATCACGGTCAAAGTAGCGATCGTTCACCCGGCGGAATTTATCGTCATTACCTTCCAGCAACAACAACAGCAGTCTTAACTAGTTAACAACATTCTTTCATACCTAAAAAACTAAAATTATGGCAGACGATGGATCAGCAGAATCCCAGACAATATGGCCGTTGGTTAAATTTTCATTCCAGGTTAAATGGGATAAAGACGAGTTAATCTTCCAGGAAGTCACCGGGCTTACCTCTGAAACCCAGGTCATAGAATACCGGGGTGGAAACAGCAAGGTGTTTTCCACTGTAAAGATGCCGGGTATTCAGAAATTCGGCAACGTTACCCTGAAGAAAGGCATTTTCAAAGGCGACAAAGCGCTGTGGGACAAATATAACGCGATCAAGATGAATACCGTTAAGCGCTCCAGCATTACCATCAGTTTATTGGATGAAAGCCAGAAGGCAGTGATGACCTGGACACTCGCCAACGCCTTTCCTTCGAAGATCACCGTTACGGATATGAAATCCGATGCCAACGAAGTAGCGGTAGAGACGATGGAACTGGCCCATGAAGGCCTTCAAATAGGTTCTTAATACCTGATGTATGCCTGATGATGAATTGTGGTATCCGCCTGTCGGGTTTTATTTCAAGGTGAATGTCATAGGGGTCAGCGGCAAGAATGAAGGCAGCTTCCAGGAGGTCAGCGGTCTGAACGTCAAGATAGGCGCCCAGGAGGTGAAGGAAGGGGGTGAAAACCGCTTCGTTCACCGGCTGCCTACGCCCCCCAAGTATGAGAACCTGGTCCTCAAGCGGGGAATCCTGAAGGGATCCCCCCTGGTTACCTGGGTGAAGCAGGGATTGGAACAATTTTCCTTTACCCGCAAAACGGTGGTGATCAACCTGATGAATGAAAAGGGCGAACCCATTGTATCCTGGAAATTTGTGAATGCTTACCCTGTCGCGATGAAAATATCTGAGTTTAAAGCGCAGGAAAACTCGATCGCGCTGGAGACCTTTGAATTAAGTTTTGACTACTTTACAAAAGTGAATTAATATGCCGGTAGAGATAAGGGAACTGGTCATCAAAGTGACCGTATCGGAGCAGCAGACCGAGCGTGTCGAGGCAAGGGAACTACAGGAGCTTAAAAACAAAGTAGTGAAAGAATGTATCGAAGGGGTGCTGGCCAAGCTGGAAACTTTGCCTGAAAGATAAGGATATGGCGAACGGGGAATTGAAAAAATTGTTGATCCAGGGATATGCGGATCCGGAATGTACCAAGGAACTGCAGGATTCCATCGAGGCCTTCATTAACCCGGAAACTTATTCACGCAGTTTCAGTGTCCGGTATAACCCATCGGAAGAAACGGGGGCCAATGGTGTGACCCAGCGTTTTGCCGGCATTGCGACCAGTGGCTTTGAACTGGACCTGATCGTTGACGGTACCGGTGTAGCGGGCGCCATTGAGGGGGGTACGGTGAACGGCTATATTGACAAGCTTAAAACGGTCGTATACAAGTACGTCGGAAAAGAGCACAAGCCGAATTATATAAAGGTCACCTGGGGCACCCAGATCTTTATCGGGATATGTGATAAGCTGACGCTAAAATATACCCTGTTCAATCCGGATGGAACCCCTTTAAGGGCATCTGTCAAGATGAGCCTCAGGGAATCAGTGGATTATGCCACCAAGGCCAAGGAGGCCAAAAAAAGTTCCCCTGATCTGACACATGTCCGTACAGTGAAGGCGGGTGATAACCTGCCGCTGATGACCTATCAGATCTATGGGGATAGTTCGTATTATCTGGAAGTGGCCAGAGCCAACAACCTGAAAAGCGTGCTATCCATCAAACCGGGAGATCAATTGTATTTCCCGCCTATAAAAAAGCAATAGCATGCCTGTCAAATCACCCCTTGATATCAAAAACCCAACACTGAGAATATCCGTCTCAGTGAACGGCAATGCTATAAAGGATACTTATCCGGTTGTCCGGGTAAGTATCTCCCATGCGATCAACAGAATATCCTCCGCCGAAGTCGTCCTGATAGACGGGGCGGTGGAGTCAGGTGATTTTCCCATCAGTGACAGCGATGATTTCATACCCGGCAATGATCTGGAGATCTCGGCGGGCTATGGAGATGAAGCCTTAAAAACAGTCTTTAAGGGGATGATCGTCAAGCAGGCGATCAGGGTCCGTCCTGACGGTGATCTCAACCTGGTGGTTTCCTGTAAGCACAAGGCCGTTACCATGACCTTTAACAGGACGGAGGAATTTTATTCCGATACCACCGATAGTCAGATCATTTCGGGTATTATCGGTAAGTACGGATTAAGCTGTACGGTAGATGCCACACCCTCCCAGCAGGAGCTTGTTTATCAGAAACTGGCCACCGACTGGGATTTTATTTTATCCAGGGCTGAATTTTATGGTTACCTTACCATACTGGAGGATGATCAACTGACCATCGGGGAACCCAAATTCGACGGGGCCCCGCTGCTGAGGCTGACCATGGGGGAGTCCATTATCACTTTTGACGCCGAATTGAATGCGGAAAGACAGACGCCTTCACTCGAGGCGAGTGCCTGGGATCCGGCCAGTCAGGCCTTATTGAAATCCTCGGCCACGGAGCCCACGGTGAATGCCCAAGGCAACCTGGACGCGAAGAGCCTTTCTGCCAAACTGAACCAGACCGCCCTTTCCCTCTCCTCGATTATCCCTATGCCACAGGAAGAGTTGAAAACCTGGGCGGATGGAAGGCTTCTGATGATGAGAATGAAGGCGATTAAAGGCAAAGTGTCTTTTATGGGAAACGCCGATGTAAAAGTAGGTGGGCTGGTCGAACTGGAGGGCGTCGGCAATCGTTTCAATGGGAACGCCTTTGTTTCTGCGGTGAATCATGTGATTGAAGATGGTATGTGGCACACTACTGTGAGATTCGGGCTGGATGATAAACCGATCCATGAACAGCAGGATTTCTCCTACCCTGCTGCCACCGGACAGGTGCCCGCCATTCATGGCCTCCAGATTGGTACCGTAAAAAAGATCTTCGCCGATATTCCCGCCGCGAAATATAAGATAATGGTAAACATCGCCTCCAGTGCTGAAAATAACGGTGACATCTGGGCAAGGATTTCCAATCCGTATGCCACCTCCGGCGCCGGGAGTTTTTTTTTACCGGAGGTCGGCGATGAAGTGGTGATCGGTTTTCTTGAAAGCGATCCGCGATATCCGGTCGTGATGGGTTGCCTGTACAGTAATTCCCGGAAATCCGCCCTGGAGCCAGCGGATAATAACAATTACATCAAAAGCTTCACCACCAAGAGCATGCTTAAGATCGGCTTTGACGATGAAAAAAAAATTCTGACGATAGAAACGCCTGCGGGCAACGCCCTTACGTTGTGCGACGATGGGAAGTCCATAGAACTGAAGGATCAGAACAACAACGTGCTGAAAATGACGGAAAGCGGTATAAACCTGCAGAGCGACAAGGATATCAGCATCAAGGCTACGGGTAATATCACCCTGGACGCCACGGGAAAATTAAACCTCACCGCCAAGCAGGATGTAACGGTTTCAGGTGCGAATATCAACAACACAGCCCAAATGGGTTTTGTCGCAAAAGGGAATGCCTCAGCGGAGATCTCCGCTTCAGGACAAACAGTAGTAAAAGGCGGGATGGTAATGATCAATTGATAAAAACAAAGCATTATGGGAATGCCGGCGGCCAGGATAGGCGATATGCACATTTGCCCCATGCAAACACCGGGGGTACCCCCGATTCCGCATGTAGGCGGCCCCATCATCGGACCGGGCGCCCCTACCGTACTGATTGGTGGAATGCCCGCGTCACTGGTGGGTGATATGGCCACTTGTGTGGGGCCTCCCGATTCCATCACAAAGGGTTCGATGACCGTTACCATTTGCGGGAAGCCGGCCGCCAGGGTGCTTGACATGACCGCGCACGGAGGCGCCATCCAGGTAGGCTGTCCGACCGTTTTAATAGGAGGTTGATTTATGGAACCGGAAATAAAGTCTTTTTTAGGTACTGGCTGGGCTTTCCCGCCCGCTTTTGATAAGGCGAACCATCACGTTCGGACGGCGTCCGATGCCCGGGATATCGAACAGAGCATCCGCATTATTTTAAGTACTACTCCGGGAGAAAGGCTGATGCAGCCGGAGTTTGGGTGCGCCCTTAAAAGACTGGTTTTTGAGAAAATCGATTCCGCGCTGGTAGCGGAACTCAACCACCTGGTCTACCGGGCATTGCTGGATTTTGAACCAAGGGTGAATTTTCTGGCTGCCGAGGTGATCGGGCGCAATGACCTGAATGGTATCCTGCATATACGCGTAGATTATTCCATTATTATCACCAATACCCGGCATAACATCGTATTTCCTTTTTATCTTTTGGAAGGGACTAACCTTCCTGATGAGCATTAACCGATTGGAGCATCAAATGGACAGTAAACTATTATCAGAATCAGTGGATGGGATGAGCCAGTCGGAAAGGGTGATCTCTTTTCTCAGACCTGATGATGTAAAAATAGATGACCGGGACGTCGCTGAACTTCTGAAGTTTTTGTCCGGATTGTCCGCCCAGTTCAATTATTACGATTTCAGTGACCAGGTGGACGGAAACTGGGAGGGGTTGTTTAAATCGGACATGAACACCCTGATGGCCCTTATTTCCAAGCTGGATGTGAAGGAATATAGCAAAGAGTACGCGCGGATTAAGCAGTTGATGGCCCACGCCAAAAATGAGGCCGAAGCACTCAGGTACTTTAAGGAATTTCTGGAAACCGTCAGGGACGCCGCCGGCCTCATCACCCAGTACGCGGAAATAAGCCTTGGCACCGATTCCAACCATCAGATAGCAAAAGACTTTTCAACCATTCTGAAGGGGTCCTTACAGGAGCTCGGTAAGCTCAGGGAACTGAACCTGTCTGCCGGGCGGTTGTTCGGTGAGGAAGGAACGATCAATCTTGGTCAGGCAGATGACACCCCGGATGCTCACCCCGAAGGACAGCATGAGGCTGCCATAGAGGACATTTTTGGCAAGTCCCATGATCTGCAGGAGACTATTCAGCACGCGGTCGTTTTTATCGATCAGATATTCTCCGGTTTAAAGACCAGGTTTAACCAACTCCAGGGCGTCGTTGCCTATTACCTGAAAAGCACTGATTTACTCAAACAGTCCTATGAACCGCACCTGGGTCTTTTGATCTCTTTTTTACATTTATATACCCATCTTCAGGAACAGCTAAACGGCTTTACGGAAAAACACCTTGATTTTTATTACCAGGACGTATTGGGCATCAGCCCAAAACATTCCCATCCGGACAGCATTCACCTGCTGTTTGAACCCAGCCTGCAGGCGGTCCGGCTGGAGACGGGGGAAAAGCTGATGGCCCGGATAAAGGGAGTGGAAAAGCCGCTGATTTACGGCTTGCAAAAAGATCTCATGGTAACCCGGGCCAGTGTGGCGGAAATGAAAACCGTTTACATCAGCGATGCGGACCTCTTTTCAGGGGAGACTGAAGATACGAACCTTCGATCCGCGCAGGTCTATTGTGGCGATTATCCGGTCATCGAACCGGCCAAACTGCTCAAGGGAAACCTGCCGGTTCATCCATGGCCCGTGCTCGGAGAGGATCAAAGTGAACTGGCTGCGGCCGACCGGACCATGGAGGACGCGGCCATCGGCATGATCGCAGGTTCACCCTTGCTATACCTGCCTGAAGGACAGCGGTCGGTCAGTCTGATCTTTAAATTCGACAACAAAGCATTTGAGGCCTTTAGCAATTTCATCAGCGATTTTGCAAAAAAAGCCAACAAGACCGAGGATGCGGTGGTCATAGAAATGCTTTCAGACGCTTTCACGGCCCAATATACTGCTATTGACGGCTGGCAACCGGTGAAAAAACTTTGGACCCGCGTGGCGGGTGACCATAGCATTGAAATGGCCTTCACGCTGGATTACAAGGATAAGGGCATTGATGTTTATAACCCGCTCGTCCACGGACAGCGCTATCATACAACCTTGCCCATGGTAAGGCTTTTACTGAACAACCGTGCATCCCATAATCCTTTTTCGTTTCTTCGGGATTCATCCATGGAGCAGTTCACGATCAAAACAAAGGTGAAGGGATTTCGAAGCCTGAAGCTTCAAAACAATATCGGAAGCCTGAGCTCCCTGGCCCCTTTTCAGCTTTTTGGTCCCCAGCCATCAGTGGGATCTTATCTGGATATTGGGAATGCCAATGTTTTCAACCGTTTCACAAAGGATTTTACGATCCGGCTGGACTGGCTTGACCTGCCCCGGGATCCCGGGGGGTTCAGTACCTATTATGAAGGCTATGATGCCGGTATTGAAAACGATTCTTTTAAAGTCAGTATGAGCGCGTCCTGTAACGGAAAATTCAACCCTGACCCGGGTGCCAGGCAAAGTTTTCAGTTGTTTGAGACAACGGAAACCGAAGACGGGACATCGAAACTCGATGATGTGACCGAGATTACCGGAATTGAATTGAAGAAAATAGCCTTCCCGAATGACCCGCCTTTGAAGGAAGAACCAAACAGCGCTGCCTTATTTAAAGAGGGCGTAATAAGGCTGACCCTCACCACGCCGCCTGAAGCCTTTGGCGGGCGATTGTTCCCGCAGATCTTTCCCAAAATAGTGCTCTATAATTCCAAAAGGTTTCATCGGGATCTTCCCATCCCCAATCAACCCTTTATACCACAGATAAAGGCCATCTCGGTTGATTATTGCCAGCAGCACACCGAAGTATTAAGCGGTACGGAAGTGGAAAATGCATCCGGGGAGACCCTCTATCTTATACATCAATATCCATTTGGCTTCAAAGCGTTTTATCCTGAGAGTGAAGGACGGGTGTATCCGTTTATACCGGCGTACGATTATCCCAATAACCTGTATATCGGAATAAAGGATCTGAGTCCCGGTCAGGAGCTTTCCCTGCTGTTTCAATTGGAGGAGAGAAATTTTCATCATACGGTCCATAAATCCCTTCCCGTTATATGGAGTTATTTATATCAAAATACCTGGATCCCCCTGGAACCGGAAGCTGTTTTACAGGACGGGACCAATAGCTTTATCAATACGGGTATCGTAAGGTTGAAGATGCCCTATTCCATCAGCAGGGGCAACACCATTCTAAACCCCGCACTATACTGGATAAGGGCCTCCACGATGTTTAAATCGGATGTCAATTCAAGGGTGATCGCGATTTACGCCAACGCGGTCACGGCCACCCGGATGATGGAGGCGGGTGAAGAAAGAAAAAGCGACCTCCACCTGCCTGGTGGTTCCGTCACAGGGTTTGTAAGGAAAATGCCGGGCATTCAGAGCGTCTGGCAGCTGTTTCCTTCTTTCGGGGGTAAGGGGATGGAAAAGCAGGATCAGTACCGTGGACGCATCAGTGAAAGGCTGCGGCATAAACAGCGGCCATTGACGATGCAGGATATCGAACAGTTTGTTTTAAATGAGTTTCCCGGCATACTCATGGTAAAATGCTTTGGAGCAGGCACCACGGGCAGACTGATCCTTCCGGGCATCAATATGCAGGTCATTTTAATTCCCAAAGAGCAGGAGAACGGCTGCTTTACCAGCGATGAACCAAAAGTAAACCTCGCCACCCTTTACCGCGTAAAACAATTTTTAGTTCCCTTTCTCTCCCCTTTTATCAAAGTGGAGGTCGGTAACCCCATATATGAAAAGGTAAAGGTGGTTTGTAAGGTGAAGTTTAACGCTGCTCCGGGGGTTGATACAGGACATTATCTGCAAAAGTTGAATCAGGATATCAAAAGGTATATCTGCACCTGGTTGTATCAGTCGGATGCACCGCTCAAAATCGGGGCTACGATCTATCTATCAGACATGCTTAATTTCATTAAAAATCTTCCTTACATTTCTGTCGTGACGGGCTTTTCCATGGTGCATTTTTTTCAGGTCCGGAATTTTCGGACGGGTGAATATGGTGCCGCCATCATCGATTCAGCCGTGGACAACGTGTCATTTCTCCGGGGATCCGTCCCGGAGGCGGTACTGATCCCGTCGGAGGACCATTTGATCACCGTGATGAAGGATCTGGTTTACGAGCAGCCTATGGAAGTGGGCATCGGGAGTCTGCCTGTGGGAAGCGAACTCTCCATCGCTTCACGGCGCACAGAAAGTGACAGCACCCGGCAGCCTGACAAACGCGAACCGGAAGAATATTTCAGATTGATTATTAACCATCATATAGACTGATTTAAAATGAGTACAAAAGAAAATGACAAAGTCTATGGCCGTGAGGAGCTGAAAAAATATTTCAGGAATGGCAATATCCCCAGCGAAAATCATTTCGGGTTCCTGATTGATTCGGTCATCAACAAGCAAGATGATGGCATTACCAAAGATGAGGTTCACGGGCTTCATATCTTCAAGCCTGAATTGTCAAAAAGACTGATCACCTTCTTTAACAGCATAGACGAGGTAGAACCTTTTTTCCTGATAGAAAAGGATGATAAGGGCATCCCCTGTTTAAAATTCGTGCCTTACAGTGATCCGGCGAATACAGGGGCGGATCAGGAGGATGAAAGCAGCTTTTTCTTCCATGACGAAGGCAGACTGGGCATCGGGAAACGAAGTGAGCCCAACCACAAGCTGGATGTAAAGGGATTTGTGGCGATGGAAGGGCGCATGGGTACCTACAAAAAAGGCTCGGTCCCCGCGGATGGAGCCTGGCATACGGTGGTCAGGGACCTTGATAATTGCCAGGCGTTTGAAGTAGTGGCCAGGGCCGGTGACAGGGGAAAAGGTAAGTTCGCCATGCTGCATGCCATCGCGCTGAGCACTTATGGACGGTCTAAAAGCAGGATAAGAAAAACAAGCGCCCACTACGGCTTTTTCTGGAATAAGCTTAAACTCCGGTGGAAAGGTGATAGTACGCATAAATACCATTTGCAATTACGCGCCAATAGCAATTATGGGGATGATATCAAGATATTTTATTCGATCACCAAATTATGGGATGATGAGCATATGCTGCCCGACGGTTATTTCTATCCAAAAGATCCTGCCAAGTAAACCCGCAGATAATGTGCTATTTAAAACCAGGTAAAGGCGATGGCTGAAAAAAAAAACATAACTATTGATAAAAGTGAAAAGCAACCGCATTCCCTGGATTTCAAATTTTTGCGACAGCATGGCATTGCGCTGATCCAACGATTATCCGGCAATAAGTGGACGGATTATAACCTGCATGATCCAGGTGTTACCATCCTGGAACTTCTTTGCTTCGCCATCACCGATCTCGGCTACAGGACCAATTTTCCCATAGAAGACCTGCTGGCAGACCCAAAGGGTGACATTCGGTGGTTGGACAATGCCTTTTTCCCGAAAGAGACCATTCTTACCACCAACCCGGTGACGATCGAGGACATCAGAAAAGCCATTCTGGATGAGATTGAGGATGTTTACAACGTATGGCTTGATCCGGTTTTATCTGATTACTCACCGGACTGCGTCAAGGGTTTATATAAGATTTACGTTCAGATGACGAAGGAGGCGGCGAGTGGTTCGGATGATATAGCAAAGATTGAGGCCCGGATTAAGGATCAGGTGATCAGGTCTTTTGTCTCCAAAAGAAATTTATGCGAAGATTGGGCGAGGGATGTGGTGATCCTTGATCCGGTGAAAATTAACATCAGCGCGGAGGTGGGCATCATGGAACAGGCGGTCCCCGAGGATGTCCTGGCCGCCATCTACAACAGGCTGGAAGATTTTATCAATCCTCCCGTGCGGTATTATTCCGAGCGTGAATTATTGAACCAGGGATTTAGCGTGGAAGACATTTATTCCGGGCCGTTATTAAAGAAAGGAATGATCCCCAATAGTGAAATGCACGCACGCAGCCACGAGTTGGATCCCGATGACCTGGTCCGCCAGATCATGCTCGTGGAGGGCGTGATCCAGGTGAGCAACCTGGTCATCAGGACGCCGGAAGGTGATACAGCCGGTAAGCCTTTTGTGTATGGAGCATTACGGTTTCCTTATCTGGAGGTAAATCCGGCCGAAACGCAGATACGGTTATTCAAGGGTAAAAATGAAGCGTCCCCCAAGATGGACGCATTCAATGATCTTTTTCTAAGAATGCGTGAAATCTCAAAAAAAGATTTTATCAGTTCGTTGCATGAGCCTATGGGTGAAGGCTTGCTAAAGGGAGTCAACAGAGACCTGGGGCTATATTATTCGATACAGCATCATTTTCCGCAGACCTATGGAATAGGTGAAGAAGGGCTTATGCCGGGAGAAACGGCGGAGCGAAAAGCGCAGGCGAAACAATTGAAAGCCTATCTTTTATTTTTTGAGCAATTACTTGCAAATTACCTCTCCCAGTTAGCCAACTGTAAGAACCTTTTCTCTACTGATCTCTCCGGCGGAGAGGCGCTTACTTATTATTATCAGCCATTGTATGGCGTCCCGGGCATCAGTGACTTGTTAGCGGCTTTTACCGAAGCGGGGAAAAAGGATGTAGCCAATGGTTGGGCGCTTTTTATAAAAGACCCTGACAACGAATATATCACCGCAATGAAAAGCGCCCTGGAGACAGATGAGTCGTACAGGGAAAGGAAAAACCGGATATTCGATCACCTGCTCGCCCGGTTTAACATGCAGCCGCAGACCTATCCTGCCAACTTTTTCAACTTAATTTACGGTGATCCGGCTGCCGATGAACGGATCGATGGCATCCTGCAATGGAAGTCGCGCATATTAAGAAACATGGTGGCCTTAAGCAGGGACAGGATCAAGGCCTTTGACTACCTGGCCGAAACCGTCAATACACAAGACCTGACAGGATTTCAAAAGCGGATGGCGGAGTTGTTATATATCCGTAACCAGAAAAGAAGGCCCCTGTGCTGGGTCTTTGACTTGAAGCAACCGGCTCCGGACGGAACCGGGGTCATCCACAGTCATCTCTGGCGCGGCAATCAGGAATTAACGGGAGTTCCTGAGCAGCCCGATCATAAAAATGCCACCGTGTTGTCTTATGATTTTGGTAAGCAAACGACCGCGATCTTCAAAAGCGGGATTGAGGTTGATAATTACAAAATAACACAGGATACCGGCAAAGACGGTGGTTACCGTATCCTGCACAAAGCGCCTGAGCAGATACAGTGGACCAGTCTGAGCGGTACCTTTGCGGATAAAACAACGGCACATGTTGCTCTTAGGGAGTTGATTAATTATTTAACACAGGTTAACATAGAATCCGAAGGTTTTCATCTGGTAGAATACATTCTGCTCAGCCCAGCGCTGAAAAGCCCTTCCTTTGGATTCGGCTTTTATAAAAATGAAAAAGAGCGACTCTTTATCCATAACGAGTGGGCCGATTTTGAGGGACGGGAGAAACTGATCGCCGCAATATTGGAGGCTGAGAATGGTACGGGAGATACCTCCGCCTTGAAGGGGAAAATACAGTTTACTGATAGTGCCGCGTCTTCTGATACTGAACATTGGTCGGGTCGCGGGGACCTGGAGGATCAGGCCGAAGAAAAATTACAAAGCGCACTGGCGGGCATTCGGCTGTATAAAGACCGGCATACGCGATTCTTTCCCCGGTTTGAACTGTGCGCGAAGCTGGCAGACGGTACAGTCATCAGGGAGGATTATTTTAATTTCCGGATGGCGGTCGTCCTTCCCGCATGGCCGGCCAGGTTCCAGGATGAAAGTTTCAGGGAATTTGCGGAAACCCTGTTCAGGCTGAACGCCCCGGCACATATAAAGATTGATTTTTTCTGGCTGAGCATCTTCGAGATGAAAAAATTTGAAAAGATTTATTTTGAATGGCTGAATGCCTTAAAAATGCAGGAAGCCCGTTCGACCGGCAAAGTGTTTTCCGAAAGACTGATCGCCTTTTTGAATGGAAAGGACTACTATGTCAATCATTTTAACCGATGAATGCTTTATTGTGTCAACGCAACACCATATTATCCAAAAACAGGTTTTTGATATCCATTTTACCTCAGAGCAGAAGGCCTTTGAATTACAGAACAGGATCAGTGGTTTGTTTTACAGCCGGCTTGAAGGGGTGATCGGAGGTGTTCTTGATCAGGTGACCGGAGAGCATACACTGGTGCGGTTTGATACGCTCGAGGTGGATGTGGGGACGGTACCGTATGATCGTTTAGAAGATTTATTGGCAGATCAGTTAAAAGATGCCCTTGAAAAAGCGTTGGCGGAGCGGCTCGGTGCCGGATATCGTCCGGGACCCGCGCATGAAGATGCCGGCGTTACCACTGTAAAGACTTCCCGCATTGAGCTGCTTGCGCATTTCCTGTCCACCGGCACTTTACCCTGGTGGGCCTCCAGGCAAACGATCACGGACCCGCTAAGGGTGCTGGAGCTGCTC
>DASULB010000553.1:0-4153 GCA_036278455.1 Chitinophagaceae bacterium
GATGCTGATGGCCTGGTCGGTGCTGTCGCCCCCTGCAAAAATTTTGATAGCTTTGCATTTCAAAAAACAGGTTTATCATGCAAGCGGACGCCGCCATAGAGAAATTACCCCGTCATTTTTTACCCGAGGACTTCCAGGTAACCACCTGGGACGACCTGCAGCCTTATTTTGAAGCGTTGCAACAAAGGGAGATCGGTTCTGAAAAGGACCTGGAACAATGGCTGAAGGACATCAGTGAACTGGAAGCGGTCGTCAGTGAAGACGCCTGCTGGCGCCAGATCCGTATGACGCAGGATACCACCAATAAGGAGTACCAGGAGACATTCAATTATTTCTGCATGGAGATCCAGCCCAAGCTGCAGCCGTACGCCTTTGCACTGAATAAAAAGCTGCTGGAATGTCCCTTTACCCGTGGGCTTGATCAGCGGCAATACTTTACTTATCTGCGCAGTGTGAAGAATTCCGTGGCGTTGTTCCGGGAGGCAAATATCCCGCTGATGGCGGAGTTGAGTGTGATGCAACAGCAGTATGGTCAGATTACAGGGGCCATGACCATTGAGGTAAACGGGAAAGAATATACCCTGCAACAGGCCTCAAAATTTCTGGAAAGTACGGATCGTGAGCTGCGGGAGGTCGTTTTTAGCAAGACCGCTACCCGCAGATTAGCCGACCGGGATAAGCTCGATGAGCTGTTTACCAAACTGGTCCATAAGCGTGATGAAGTCGGCCGTAACGCCGGTTTTGACAATTTCAGGGATTATAAGTTTAAGGAGCTGGGACGCTTTGATTATACCAAGGAAGATTGCTTTAGCTTTCACGAAGCGGTGAAGGAACATGTCATTCCGCTGACAGCGGAGATCCTCCGGCGTCAGCGCCAAAAGCTCGGGCTGGACAGCCTCCGGCCCTGGGACACGGAGGCCGAGCCCGTCGGTGTCAGGCCGCTGGAGCCTTTCAAGACGGGAGCGGAGTTGGTGGAAAAGGCCGAAGCGTGTTTTACCAGGCTGCGCCCGTTTTTCGGAGATTGTTTAAAAACCATGCAGAGCATGCAGCGCCTTGACCTGGAAAGCCGCAAGGGTAAAGCGCCTGGTGGCTACAATTGTCCGCTGGCCGAGACGGGGGTGCCTTTTATCTTTATGAACGCCGCAGGGCAGATGAAAGACGTGACCACCATCGTCCATGAGGGTGGTCATGCGATCCAGGCTTTTCTGACCCACGACCTGGCCTTGAGCGCTTTTAAGGAATACCCCATGGAAATAGCCGAGGTGGCCAGCATGAGCATGGAACTCTTTACCATGGATTACTGGGATATTTTCTTTGACGATGCCGATGACCTGCGCCGTGCCAGGTTACAGCAGCTGGAACGGGTGATCACCATTTTCCCCTGGATCGCCACCATCGATAAGTTCCAGCATTGGATCTACGAACATCCGGGGCACACCACCGGCGAACGGACCGCGGCCTGGAGGCAGATACAGGATGAATTTTCCGCCGGGGTGGTGGACTGGACAGGTTTTGAGGATTACCGCGCCTGCAGCTGGCAACGTCAGTTGCATCTGTATGAGGTTCCGTTTTATTATGTAGAATATGGCATCGCGCAGCTGGGCGCCATTGCGATGTGGAAGCAGTTCCGTCAAAACCCCGGGCAGGCCCTGGATCATTATATGAAAGCCCTGAGTCTGGGATATACCGTGCCGCTGAAGGAATTATACGCCGCCGCAGGCATCCGGTTTGATTTTTCACCCGCATATGTCAAAACACTGATCGGCTTTGTACAGCAGGAAATGGAAAAACTGGTGAATTAAAAAAAAGATGGGCTGAATTGATGATGCAGACCGCGAAAAGGGCGGCCTGCCCACTGTTAAAGGACGGGTCGAAGAATTAACATTCTGACCATTACCTTTATTTAAAATATTGGCTACCTTTGCCTGTCACCGACACAGGAAATAGCTAAGATTTCCTCCCTTTATTCACATCAGAAGATCCATGTTTGCTTTCTTTAAGGTTGGAAGGAAAACATTTGTGCTTCTCTTTACAAATTTCTTTCAATCATGAGCAACGTAAAATTTAATAACAAGCTAAAACCCTTTAAAGAAGCCCTGGATACCAAGGTGCAGGAATATTTCAAAAACAGCCAGATCCCCAGGACCGGTAACTGGCATTTGTTTGCCAAGACAGCGGTGCTGATCCCACTGGCCACCGTCATTTACCTCACCCTGATCATTTTTCATCCCGTCGCCTGGGTAGCCATACTTTTATGTGTCGCCATGGGCCTGGTACTTTCCTTTATCGGCTTCAATATCATGCATGACGGTGCACATGGCAGCTATTCAAAAAATAAGACTGTCAATGAGATCATGGGACTTACCATGAACGTGATGGGCGGGAGCGATTATCTCTGGAAAGTCAAACATAACATTGTACATCATACCTATACCAATATCACCGGGGAAGATGAGGATATTGATAAAATGCCCATTCTGCGCTTTAGCCCCGAACAGAAAAGGTATTGGTACCACCGTTATCAGTATATCTATGCGCCTGTACTGTACCTTTTTAGCTCACTTTCCTGGATACTGTTTAACGATTATCAGAAATATTTCACGCGGAAAATAGAAGCTACCAAGATCCCACCGATGAAGTGGAAGGATAAAATTATTTTCTGGGCCAGTAAGGTCATGAACATCAGCATTTTCCTGGTCATTCCATCCTTTGTTTTCGGGTTCCTTCCCGCTGTGGTCGGACTGCTGATCATGCACGGTGTATTGGGGCTTACCCTCTCTTTTGTGTTCCAGATGGCCCACTGCGTGGAAGACACCCGTTTTCCGGCGCCAAGTCCGGATTCAAATAAGATCGAAAACGAATGGGCGCTGCACCAGGTTGCCACTACGGCGAATTTTGCGATGCGCAGCCGGCTTGCTTCCTGGATTCTTGGTGGTCTGAATTTTCAGATAGAACATCATTTGTTTCCCAGGATATCCCATATTCATTACCGCGCCCTGAGTCCGCTGGTACTGGAGACCTGCCAGGAGTTCAACGTACCTTATATTGCTTACCCCACCTTTAGCAAAGCGGTGATTTCCCATATGCGTCATTTAAGGAACATGGGGAGAAAACCGGTAGTTGCTTCCTGAGAATTAAGGCAGAATTTTTTCCATGGCGATTCGCCTGGAGCCTTTGACCAGGATGGTTGCCCCCTTGAAATGCTGATCAGCCAGCCATTTTTTTGCACACAAGGCGTCTTCCAGGTATTGGTAGGGATGGCTGACCCTGGCGAAATCACCCCCCACAAGCACCACTTCATCCCAGAGATATTGCCCGATCACCTCTATGAGCTTTTGGTGTTCGGCGATGCTCTGGTCTCCGAGTTCCATCATCGCCCCCAGCATCAGCACTTTGTGAGGCGCAGCCAGTGAAGCGAAGTTGGCGATGGCGGCCTGCATGCTTGAAGGATTGGCGTTATAGGCATCCAGGATGAAGTCATTATCTCCTGATTTTATGAATTGTGATCGGGCATTTTGTGGCTGGTAGGACGCGATGGCGGCCGCGACCGCCGGTGCCGGCACTTTAAAATACCGGCCTACTGTCACCGCGGCGAGAATGTTATAGAGGTTGTAATCACCGATCAGCCGTGTACTGATCTTCCCGGTATAGTCGGTTTCCACTGATAAAAAAGGGTCGGCGCCCGTCACCTTGCCCCGCAGATCATTATCCTGTCCGGTGCCGTACCACTGCACGGCTGCGATTCCCCGGCTCATTTCCCTGAAATAATCAAAGTCCCCGCATATAAAAGCGGTGCCGCCATGGGCACGCAGATGGTCAAATAACTCGCCTTTGCCTTTGCGGACGCCTTCTATGCCGCCAAATCCTTCCAGGTGCGCTTTCCCCGCGTTGGTGATGATGCCGTGAGTGGGCCGCACAATCCTGCAATAACGCTCAATTTCGTGCTGGTGGTTGGCGCCCATCTCGATAACGGCCATTTCCACACCGGACCGGATACCGAGCAATGTCAGAGGAATACCGATGTGGTTATTGAGGTTTCCCTCTGTGGCCAGGGTGGTGTAGGTGGCCGATAGCACCGTTCTGATCAGTTCTTTGGTGGTGGTTTTGCCATTGGAGCCGGTAATGGCAATGAAGGGTATCTGAAATTGGTCCC
>DASULB010000554.1:0-12597 GCA_036278455.1 Chitinophagaceae bacterium
ATATAACAGGATTTACATTATTTATAAATAGAAAAACATGAAAAAGATATTTTGTACAATATTTTCACTGATCTTTCTGGTAAGCTTATGCCAGGCGCAGATCGGCCGGTCCCACGCACCCAAACCCGGCCCCGCGCCCGAGATCAACCTGGGTTCACCTGCCACGTTTACCACGCCGAACGGCATAAAGGTATTCGTGGTTGAAAATCATAAGGTGCCCCAGGTGACCGTATCCCTTATCCTGAAAAGGGACCCGGTGCTGGAAAAGGACAAAGTGGGGTACGTCGGCATGGCCGGTCAGGTGATGCGCAGGGGAACCACCACAAAGTCGAAAGCTCAATTGGATGAAGAGATCGATTTTCTGGGAGGCAATGTGCAAACGTCCAGCAGCAGCGCTTCGGCTTCCGCCCTTACCCAGAATTTTGATAAAACATTCGCCATCTTATCGGATGTCATCCTTCATCCCGCTTTTGCCGATTCAGAGCTGGCAAAGGTAAAGACGCAAACGCTTTCGGGATTGCAGGCCGCCAAAGATAATCCGGACGCGATTTCCGCCAACGTGACCGACGTGGCGAATTACGGAAAGGACTATCCTTACGGGGAAGTGGAGACGGATTCCACCGTGAAAAACATCACCGTGGAGGACCTGAAAAACTATTACAATACTTACTGGAAACCCAACATCGCCTACATGGCTTTTGTGGGGGATATCTCACCCACCCATGCGAGAAAGCTGATTGACAGGTACCTGGGCGACTGGAAAAAAGGAAAGGTTCCGGAGAAAACATACCCTGTTCCGCAGGCGCCCACCCGGACGGATATATTTGTCGTAAATCGTCCATCTGCCGTCCAGACCAACATTAACATCACCGCCCCGCTTGTCCTTAAACCCGGCCAGCCGGATAATTTCCCGGTCAAGGTAATGAATCAGATCCTGGGCGGTGGCAGCTCCGGAAGGCTTTTCCAGGACCTCCGGGAAAAATACGGATTCACTTATGGGGCCTATTCCGATATCCACAATGATCCGCTGGTGGGAAGTTTTTCCGCTTCGGCGGCGGTGCGTACTTCCGTTACGGACAGCGCCCTGGGGCGGTTCATGTATGAATTGAACCGCATCCGTGATGCAAAGGTGGGCCAGGCAAAACTGGACAGTGCGAAAAACCAGCTCTCGGGCAACTTTGCACTCGCCCTTGAAAGGCCATCGCTGATCGCGCAGTTTGCCCTCAACATCGCACGGTATAATATGCCAAAGGATTACTACAAAAATTATCTGAAAAGCATTGCCGCCGTGAGCGTGGATGACGTACAACAGGCTGCCAGAAAATACATTACACCCGGACAGACCAATATTGTGCTGGTAGGCAATGCTGAGGATTTCTCTGGTAAACTGGGCGGATTCGGATCGGTTAAATATGTGGACATCTATGGCAATCCTGTTCAGGCGCCGGTGCACAAAGCCGTTCCCACCGGAGTCACCGCCAAAGGGATCATTACCCGCTACCTGCAGGCCATTGGCGGTGAAGACAAACTTAAGGATGTCAAAGACCTGTCCATGACACTTTCCGCGGAAATGATGGGACAACAGATAGTCATGCACCAAAAGTTTTTGTCACCTGATCAGTCTTTGATGACCATGACACTGCCTTCCCGGAAACTGGTCGTGATGAAAATCCGGGTGGACGGCGATTCGGTGGCCATGCAAAGTATGGGTCGTCCGGTACCCATGACCGACGCCCGTAAGGCCGAACTGAGGGAAGGCACCGATCCCTTTCCGGAAATGCATTTCCTGGACGGAAAGGATTCCCTGAAACTGACCGGTATTGAGGATGTAAACGGCAGCGACGCTTACGCGCTGGAGGTAACCGATGCACTGGGGAAGACCACCACTTATTATTTTGACACAAAGACGGGTTATGAGTTGCGCAAAGTATCATCGGAGAATACGCCAAAAGGGAAGATCAGGCGTATCACTGACATGAGCAATTACAGGGAGGTGGCGGGGATCAACTTTCCCCATTCGATCGTTTCACAAAACGGGCCTCAGAAAATGAGCATGACGGTTCAGGAAATTAAGGTCAACAGTGGATTGCAGAAAAGTGATTTTAAATAATTTCTTTCAGGGACGCCCGATCCGGTGATCCGTATGTACGCTGAGAAAGGCTGTCCGGCCACTTAAATTTCCCGGGACCGGACAGTTTTTTATGCATTGATGCGCAGGAAATCACCCCCCTTCGTATGTTCAGGGGAGAGGTCATCGATTAATTCAACTTCCTGTTTTCTTTTTTCAGTTCCCAATCTGTAATCTGATTGTTTGGATAATTTGCCTCTACATAAGCCGATCCCCCCGGCTGGCGTGACGCCGTCCGGTAACCAGGATCTGCCGTCAAATTCAATGATCTTCTTTTTGTTATTAAATTCCGGTTTGGTTTGGTTATCGCACATCGCCTCATCGCGTATTTTGAGCTCATCCCTTCTCCACCCGGAGGATTTGTTGATCTGGGAAATACTTCGTCACATACTGAGAGATCTCAGCAGGAATGTCCCTGCCGGTGATCACTGTATGCTTTAAACATCCGGATGAGGTTAAAATATAGCTTCAAAAGGATTACTCTGCAATTACCCATGTTTGTTTGCCGGATAACAGCGCATCCAGATCGGCTGCTTTCCGCTCCTTTGCCTGTTCTAATTGCGCTGCCATCACGCTTTCGTAGGTGGGGCGGGAAACGTCGTAAAAAACACCAAAGGGTCTTGGTAAATGTTGTTCTTCCGTCGGGTTATCAAAAAAACGGGTAAGCATCTGGGCCTTGTAAAAGTCCTGTTCATCATGGATCCACAGGTCATCGGTACTGTAACCCTCCTCGAGGTTCACCACTACCGGCCTCAGGCCGTCCAGCCGGATTCCTTTATTTTTTTGCGCACCGAATACAAGCGGGTTCCCATGTTCCACGAACAGTGTCTCCTCGGCTTTGGTTCCTTTATCAGTAAAGATCTCAAAGGCGCCATCGTTGAAAATATTACAATTCTGGTAGATTTCCAGAAAAGAAGTGCCCATATGCGCATGGGAGCGCTTCAGCATTTGCTGTAAATGTTTTGGGTCGCGGTCCATGCTGCGTGCCACAAAACTGCCGTCGGCACCCATCGCCAGGGCAGAAGGATTGAACGGGTGGTCAATGCTGCCGAAGGGGGTTGACTTGGTCACTTTATTAGCCTCCGATGTAGGGGAATATTGTCCTTTGGTCAACCCGTAGATCTGGTTGTTAAACAGCATGATGTTTACATCAAAATTCCGGCGCAGGATATGGATCAGGTGGTTACCGCCAATGGAAAGCCCGTCCCCGTCACCGGTGACGATCCAGACGCTCAGTTCAGGCCTGGAGGCCTTCAGTCCCGAGGCAATGGCGGTGGCCCTTCCATGGATGGAGTGCATGCCATAGATGTTCAGGTAATAAGGAAAGCGGGAGGAACAACCGATACCGGAGATCAATACAAAATTTTCCTTCGGGATGCCCAGACCCGGCATCACGGTCTGGACTTGTTTTAGTATGGAATAATCTCCACATCCCGGACACCAGCGCACTTCCTGATCGCTTGCAAAATCCTTGGCAGTCAAGGTTTGTGGTGTACTAATCGTTGCTTCCATTATATTTTAGTTTTTACTATATCTTAACAAAGATAGAGATGCATTGGTTATTTTCAGCCTTTTGCGGCTTTATTTTTACCTTCATCGGACAATTGCTCCCAATATTCGGCGGCTCTCCTGGTATGGGGGATCACAATGGTGCCGCCGACAATATTGGCTACGGCAAATATTTCGTACATCTCCTCGGTATTTACGGCCAATTCATGGCATTTACCCAGATGGTATTTGACGCAGTCATCGCAACGAAGCACCATGCTGGCAACGAGTCCGAGCATTTCTTTGGTTTTCGATGACAGGGCCCCTGCCGCATAAGTGTTTGTATCCAGGTTGAATAAACGGTTGATCACCTTGTTTTGTTTTCCCAGAATGAGGGCATTCATCCGCGTGCGGTCATCATTGAACTGTTCTATTTGATTTGCCATGGTCAAAAATCTGCCGGCAAAGATACGGCAATACTCTACAAAAACAGTAGGCTTTGACAAAAAGGGTGCGCCCATAAGAAAAAAGGGTCCGTTTGGCCGGTACGCTCCCGATACGATGGGCCGTGAACCTGACGCGGACAGGGCCGTCCTGGCGGAGGCGCAAGTTTTGCCGCAGAGATTATTCCCTGTCCAGTTCTTTTACGATCCGTTTGTCAGGTACAAACCATACGACAGCGACCAGCGTATAGAGTGCAAGGCTCAGCCAGCTGAAGAAGAAGCTGAGGATGATCGCCACCAGATAGATCAGCGCCGATATTTTCCCTTTGATGTCCTTTCCATAAGCGTGTGCAAGCGCGGAATCTTTTCCATGCAGCCTGATCAGCAGGCGGGCCAGGATATACCAGGCGATGGCGGCCATCATGACCACAAAGCCATATAAGGCTACCGGCAGCGCGCTGAAATGGTTTTCACCCATCCAGCCGGTAACAAACGGAAACAGGGATAACCAAAAAAGCAGGTGCATATTCGCCCACATCACGCTGCCATTGACATGCTTGGCTATATACCAGAGATGATGGTGGTTGTTCCAGTAGATTCCGACATAGACGAAACTGAGTATGTAACAGAGAAAAACGGGCAGAACTGGTTTTAAGGCCATCAGGCTGGCATCATGCGGTATCTTCATCTCGAGCACCATGATGGTGATGATAATGGCGATTACCCCGTCGCTGAAAGCTTCTAAACGATTTTTGGTCATAAGGATTGTTTATGGTCATGGATTATTTCACGGGGGTGGCGGCCTGTTTCAAAAAATCATTGATGCCCGCCATGATGGCGCCCGCAATCTTTTGCTGAAAGGCCGGGTTCAGGGCCTTCATCTCATCTTCCGGGTTGCTGATAAACACCGTTTCCACGAGCGCGTTGGGATAATCGGTGGGGCCATTCAGGGCAAAGTTAAAGCGTCCCACATTCCCGTATTCCTCTAAGCCGAGCGCGCACATGTGTTTTAAAATATCCTGGCTCAGCGGACGGAAACCGATGTAACGGTAATAGGTGCTGGTGCCGCTTACATCAATGGGATTGCCCGAAGAATTCAGGTGAACACTTACCAGCAGATCAGGATCGGCCATCCGCAACAGATGCGTGCGCTGGATCATGTCTTTCGATTCATCGGTCGTGCGGGTCATGATCACCGTCGCGCCTGCATTCTCCAGAAGTTTCCGCAGTCTTTTTGCTATTTGCAGGGTAACTTCTTTTTCAAAGGTTCCGGTAGGCCCCTGGGCACCCCGGTTGCTGCCGCCATGCCCCGGGTCGATGGCGATGGTCAGGCGGGGCAGGGATAACTTTTGAGGCTGGCGTTTGACCCTGACCGTCAGTGCATTGCCGTCGTAATAAACCAGGTATCCCCATTGCTGGTGATGTTTTAGTTCAATGGTAACGCGGACGACGCCGTCTTCGGGTTGTTCATACCAGACATTCTTTACTTCTTTGGCGCTTGTCAGCTGGGTGATCCAGTTGGTGTTGGAAGTGGCGCCATAAATATCCAGTACAATACGGGAGGGGTCTATTTGCTGGAAAGTGGTATAGGGCAGCTTTTCATCCAGGCCGATGGAAACATAATCGTATTTTGCATCGCCGGACACCCGCCAGGAACCCGTGAGGGAATGCGGTGGGAAAGCGCCTTTGGACATCAGTAATACCTGCCCTACCGGGATGTAGGCCGTATGGTCGGGGGCCAGCCGTACGCGGTAGTCACCCCCGAATTTTCCGGTGATCTGTAAAAGGACGGCCGTATCCAGGTAGCTGATCTTGGCGCCCCCGAGGCGGTCCGAACCCTGGCCAAACTCCAGGTAGGGAATCGCTCCTGTGGTTTTTCCGACGAGGGGTTCACCGAGGGGCAACAGTTTGAATTTGGGTGACAATGAATAGCTCAGTGATTTGCCCCTGCCATCTTCCATGGTGATCACAAATGCTTTTTGCAGGATGGGATCATCCGGCCGGAGCGTATAGGAGCACTGGTAAATACCGGGCATGCCACCCGTCCCGGAGGCGGGTTGCTCATACAGAATGATTTTGTTGTCCAGGGTCACTTTATTGCCTGGCTGCGCTTTTACCCGGAAGCGGATGATATCCCCGGGCATCAGCCAGCAATCCCCTGTGGGAAAGGTTTCTACCGAGGCGATGCGAAAATCGCTGACCGGCCGTACGGGCTGCGGAACCTGATAATGATAAGTGACTGACTTGCTTTTCACCTGACCATTTCCGGCGACACTTTTGAAGGTGAGGGTGGTATCTCCCGGTTTTAAATCCAGCCGGATGGCGAAAGCGCCTGTCGGATACACCTTTATCTTCTTTCCATTGACGGATAAAGTACAGTGTTTGCAGGTGTTCCCGCTAAGATAATTACGGGACGTGCTGGTACTGACAACCGGCTTGTAAGGATGGATCACATGAATGAATGGCTCCTGGGCCATGGAGACTGCAGCCAGTGTCAGGCATATAAGGGTAATGGATAGTCTTTTTAAGATATACATGGGTGTGGTGTTTATGTTTTTTACCAGTTCTGTTTCCGGTATCTTTCTTTTTTTTGCGGTAAATTTTCTTTCGGCTGATACCCCGTCCTGTGACAAAGACATGCTCATTTCTATTTGAAGCGATCCGTCGTCTGTTCCCGTGGCAATAACCCCAACCGGTAATCTTCGACGAACGGGGCGTTGTGAAGGAGCCATTATCTTCAGCCGCTGTTCCCCCGGGAAAGATATAAAAAATAGCGCAGGCGGTGATGCAGGAGTATTACCTTATTAGGGATACGGCGCACCAGGTATTCTGTCGCTTATAGAAGACATCGGTGAAGCGCACACGGACCACATGGTCTGTTTTGGGCAGGTGCACGGTGTTGATACCGTTTACGATGCCCGTATTCCCGTAGGTGCGTACCTGTAGCGCCGATAGTTGCTGTGTGGCTCCCGGAACCGCGGGAGAACGGATGATATCGGCTTTGTGACGCACATGGCCGTTCCACGCGACGTCTATAAAATCATCCGCCAGTAAGGTTTTCAAAAAAGCAGTATCATGGGTGCCGATAGCCCGTAACCATTGATGCTCGGTATGGATAAGCGAAGCCTGCTGTCCGGGTACGGCCTCGGAAATACATAGGGTGCACAGGAAAAAAATCATTGCTTTTATAGCTGTCATAGGATAAGATTTATATTATATTAACCTGAGGAGACTGTTTTCCGTGGTCAGCGCGCCTCTGCTTCGTTTAACCCTTTGAACCTGTTGCAGGGACCGCGCGCGGGGATGGAGAGACTTGCTCATGGCGGTGGCGCGGGTCCTTTTCTGTAGGCCGGTTACCTCAGAAATACGACAGAAATCACCCGGTTGATCATTTCCAGGAGGCTTTGTATTATTTTTACTCCATGGATTGGATATTCTCATTGGACGAAATTGACCGGACGGCGGAACAGTTTCTGCGAAAGGCCGGGAACCCCCGTGTCATCGCATTTCATGGCGGATTGGGTGCGGGGAAGACAACCTTTATCGGAGCGCTCTGCCGGATTAAAGGAGTAACCGAAGTGATATCCAGTCCTACATTCTCACTCATCAACGATTATGTATATAGTAACGGGGACTCCACGCAAAAACATATCTTTCATTTGGACCTTTATCGGATCAACAGCGAAGAAGAAGCCGTTCAGGCGGGGATCGAAGATTGCCTGTACAGCGGATCGCTTTGTATGGTGGAATGGCCGGAAAAAATCTCCGGGCTGCTGCCTGGGGATACTTTACATGCCTTCCTGGAGGTCGTTGAAGAAGACCGCAAATTGCGGTTGGAGCAGGAAAAATAGGATGACTTTCAATGGATTTCTTATCTTTGGTAGCGTTTTTCAACGCTTATCTGATCTTTCCGGCACATGGAACCTACAAAAAAACCCGTGGTGAGTCCCACCTTTACCTATTTACCCCTGGAAGAAACCCTGGACGTACGACGCAGAAGCGGAAGCCTGCGCATTGGCATTCCCAGGGAAAATACGTTCCAGGAAAACCGGGTGGCCCTCACACCTGAAGCTGTCAGTGTGCTGGTGAGCAACGGCCACCAGGTGGCGGTGGAGCATGGTGCGGGGGAAGGAGCGCATTTTTATGATACGGATTACTCTGAGGCGGGCGCCCAGATCCTCTTTGATAAAAAAGAACTGTTCCAGGCGCAGATCATCGTGAAATCGGCTCCTGTCGGCGCCGATGAATTATCGCTGCTGCATGCCCGGCAGATCATTATATCCCCCATCCATCTTCCAACACTTACTGCCAAGCAGATTAACCTGATGATGGATAAGCGCATCACTGCACTCTGTTTTGAAACGCTGAAAGATGAAGCAGGTTCTTATCCTATTGTCCGTTCCATGAGTGAGATCGCAGGGAGCGCAGTGATGCTGATCGCCGGGCAATATCTTGGCAATACCAATATGGGCAAAGGGGTATTGCTGGGAGGGATTTCCGGTGTGCCCCCTACCAAGGTTGTCATCATAGGTGCAGGGGTGGTAGGTGAATTCGCGGCGCGGACGGCCGTCGCGCTGGGTTCCTCGGTGAAGATATTTGATAACAACATCTATAAGCTAAAACGCCTGCAAAATAACATTGGTGTTCGCCTGTATACTTCTGTCATAGATCCTCATACCCTGGCTGAACAGCTCCGGAACGCAGACATTGCCGTGGGCGCGCTCTCTTCGCAAACGGGACGCACCCCTGTAGTGGTGACCGAAGAAATGGTCAGTAATATGAAAGCCGGTTCTGTTGTCGTGGACGTGAGTATTGACCGCGGAGGCTGTTTCGAAACCTCCGAGGTGACCACCCATGAAAACCCTGTGTTTAAAAAATACGACGTACTTCATTATTGTGTCCCCAATATACCCTCGGGATTTGCCCGTACCGCATCACAGGCCATCAGCAACGTGCTGATGCCCCTTCTGCTTGACGCCGCCAATGACGGCAGCTTTGATAACCTTGTCTGGAAAAAGCACGGGATCCGTCAGGGGATCTATCTTTACAACGGGGCACTGACGAATTATCACCTCAGTGAAAAATTCAAACTCAAATATACGGATCTGGAGCTGTTGCTGGCAGCGAAGGGATAATTTGGAAATAATCAATCCGGTATCCCGTTTTTAACCGGTGACTGCATCAGGCCTTGCAGGGCATCCTCCCGGTAAAACTTTCGTAATATTTTGAATGTCCCTGCGGCGCCGCGGGGTCACGGGTTGCACTGTCCTTCATAATACAGCGCGATCACCCCTGATGAAAAGTTTTGTGAGGTTTTTAAACGCAGTTTTCTTCTTTGATGATGGTCGGGGAACAGCGGGATTCCCTCCCCTAAAACAATCGGGTTTATAAAAAGCCAATAATCATCGATCAGGTCGTGCTTCATCAGGGCGTGGGTGGCGGTCGGACTGCCAAAGATAAGAATGTCACGGCCGGGAACCTGCTTGATGGCTTTGATGTTGTCTCCGATATGATCACTGATGATGGTGGTATGGGCAGGTGGCTTGCCTTGCAGGGAGGTGGACAGGACGATTTTAGCCACCCCTTTGTACCATCCGGAATGTTCGATGTCGTGTCTGGTTGCCCCGGGTTGTTCCGCCGCGTGAGGCCAGTAACTTTCCATCATCTGGTAGGTCACCCGGCCATATAAGGCGGTGTCGGTTTCGTTTATCCTTTGTCCGGCATAGTCAAAGATCTCCTCATCCACGGTGATCCAGTCCATCTCTCCCTGGGGTCCGGCGACGAAACCATCCAGGGAACAATGCATAAATGAAATTAGTTTTCTCATTTTTGGCTGTTTTTCATTTTACGTGTTTATTATTTTCCGGTCCCGTATGATTGGGACCCTTCAGCGTACCCGGCAGTGTTTTGCCAACGGGTTGATAACACAAGACGACCACGCCGGAAGGAAAGGTCTTTGCGTCCTTAAGCCTGAGGTTGCATTTTTTATCCAGACCGGCTGATTCAAAAAGGCGTTTGCCGTTTCCTGGCATCAGGGGCTGGATGGAAAAGTAAAAGGTATCGATCATCCCAAATGCTGTTAACTCCGAAACAAGGGTAGGGCTGCCAAAGATGAGGAGATCTTTCCCGGATGTCTTTTTTATTTTGGTGATCGCCTCCAGGTCAATATCTCCCAGCAGCGTCGTGTGATTCCATTTCACTTCGGTGAGCGTTGTAGAAAAAACGATTTTGTCGATGGCATCGATGGACCTGGCGAATGCAAGCATTGGTTCGGGTGTGGTATTATTTTTGGCGGCTGCCGGCCAATAGCTTTCAAAAAGCTGGTAGGTCACCCTTCCGAATAACACGGTGCCGGACAAGCGCAAGAGATCGCTGGCAAATTGATGGCATGCGTCATCGGCGACTACGCTGGTATGCCCGCAGAAGCCGTCCGGGGTCGTATTGATGGATGCGATCAGTTTACCCATGTCGGTTATTTTTTTTATTACCTCTTTTCCGCATCAGTTTTAAATTGCAGCCTTCCCGCTGCCAGGGTGCTTTTGAGCCGGACAATGGAACCGGGTCCCATTCCATGCAATGCCAGGACCAGCGGTTCATAGAATTGTGAGCGTTGCTTCAGGGTCTTTATCCCCTTGCTTTTCAATGCACTTATCATATTCCGGGCGAAGCTTAATGGCTTTCGGTATATTTTTTGAAATTATCCAGAATAGCCTGCCAGCCACCACGCTGCATTTCGGTGGCGTGCATGCTTTCTGTTTCAAATGTTTCAGTCACTTTGGTCCCTTCGCCCTCACCGGTAAAGGTTACTTGAACCTTTCGCCCATCGTCGATCCTGTAGGCGATGTACTGGTTTTTTGTGATGGCTTCATAGACGCCGGCGAAATCGAATCCGGAATCCCCGTTCCTGGCTTCCATCCTGAAGAGGAATTTGCCGCCCACCCGCAGGTCGTTTTCAGCGTGCGGGGTATGCCAGTCATCCGAAGCGTTGTTCCACTGCCCAATGTGCCTGGGCGTTGTCCAGTAGTCCCATACTTTTGTAACAGGGACATTTACCGTAGTTTCCACCGTGACGGTGGTTTGATCTTCTGGTTTCATTTTATTGTTTTTGTATGTTTTCCAGTATTTTTTTTTGGCAGGTGTCAGGCCTGCTGCAAAGTAGCAATATCAAGTTTAACCATCTTCATCATGGCGCTCATGACCCTGTCTGCCTTTCCCCTGTTCTGATCCAGCAGCAATTTGGGTAAAATGAGTGGAACAACTTGCCAGGATACGCCATACTTATCTTTTAACCAGCCGCATGCCACCTGCGAACCGCCCGCGGAGAGCTTCTCCCAATAGTCATCTACCTGCTGTTGTGTTTCACAGTTCACCACAAAGGACACCGCCTCGTTAAAGGTGAAGGCATGCTCCAGGTTGCTGTCCAGCGCCATAAATTGCTGACCTTCCAGGGTAAATGTGGCGTGGATGACGGTCCCCTCGGTCCCTTGCTCTCCAGGGCCATAGCGTGTGATATGCTCGGTGCCGCTGCTGTTGAAAACCGACTGGTAAAAATGCAGGGCTTCCTCCGCTTTTCCCTGTTGGGCCCCGGTAAACATTAGAAAAGGCGCGATCTTTTGTGTGCCGGCCGCAAGGTTCAATTGCCAGGAAAGCCCATATCGATCCGTTACCCAGCCATAGCGTTCACTGAACGGATATTTTTGCAGCGGCATGAGTACACCGCCGTCGGAGAGCTTTTTATACAAGGTGTCAATTTCTTTTTCACTGTCGCATGATACAAAAAATGATATCGCGGGTGTGAACTGATACTGATCCCCGCCGTTCAACGCGACGAAGGGCTGCCCGCCAAGGGTAAAAGCCACCGTCAAAGCGTTGCCCACCGGGCCGGGCGCCGTCCCCGTATTGCGAACAATGTCGGTCACCTTTGAATCTTCAAAAAGACCGGTATAGAAATTGGCAGCTTCTTCGCCGCGGCCGTTGAACCAAAGGCAGGTTGTTATTTTTTGCATGTCAGATTTTTTTGCCGGCTGAAAGTTTTCGTAAAAGAGTATTTTGAAGATACAGACCTGCCCAGAACAGGCTGCCGAGGTATACGGGAAACAGTCTACGTGTGCTTTCAACCCCGGTGGAAAACAATACTTCGGTTGCTTTTTCCGCATCGGCGACCGCTTTGCCGGTGAATCCTTTAAAGGAGGGTTCGTCAAATAACATGAGAGCAATCTTGTGCTGACTGATCAGCAGGGAAGCCGAATGGTTGTTATCGCCGTATTGCGTATTCATGGGAAAACCAAGCTCGCTGAAGAATGCCTTTGAGTTTCCGATGTCTTTCACCGGCAGGTTGATCCGACATTCTTTTATCATCGTTTATTCTTTAAAGGGTTACTCAAAATATGCATGAGCGTTTATCCTCCGCTGAACGCCTGACTGACCGGTAACTGTCCGAACAGCGCCCCCAAAATTCCTGTTCAACCGTTCACCGGCTCTGCCGCCGGCGAAGCGCCTGTCGAAAACTTTGTCTGCTTTCTGTTTGCTTTCATTTGC
>DASULB010000555.1:0-6368 GCA_036278455.1 Chitinophagaceae bacterium
AATGTGGAAGCCACACACCACAGGAACACGCCCACCTTTTTCTTTTTTGCATAGGAGATCACCTCCCTGATATCAATCTTAGGATTGACCTTACTCAGATGAAATATGTTAGACCATCCTGCATCAATCAGGACATATTCAAGGTTATATTTAGCGGCAAAATCAACATAATATTTATAAAGCGCGGTATTACGATTATCCATCCCCGAAGGGATGTCGGCGCCAGGCAGCATGGCATCGCTCCACCATTCCCACGCCGCCTTGCCGGGCTTAATCCAGGCGGCATCATGAAGCCTTGAGGGACTGGCCAATTTATAGATCAATTCATTTGAAAGGAGTTCCCGGTCATCATCGGTGATGATGGCCACTCGCCAGGGGAAGGAGCGCGTCCCCTTTGTGGCGGCGATATAAGGGGCGCGTTTTTTCACCACCGATACAAAGTTACCCCAACTGCCCATGGCCGTTTTTGCGGGATACCCTGCCCAGAAGCCATGAACGTTTGAATGGTCAACCCGGATAAACATACCAGGGTAATTCATCAGATCGGATTCAGCCAATACCACCTTTATATGCAGTTTTTCAAAAGAGAACAGGGCAGGCAGCACAACCGTATCCCCGTTCGGAACAAGGCTCACGGAAGAATAGCTGGTGTAAGGCAACTCCCATGAGGTGAGGTTATGCGCGACCGGCAGGATGGCCCCCGGCCGGCCGGCCAGGTTAAACTGTGCAGTTTCACTCATCACCTTGATGGAATCTTTTATGGACGTCATAAAACGATAGGCAATCCCCTGATCATAGGCCCGGAAGACGACCGCATAATTCCCTTTAAATGTAATTTTCAATTCTCTGTAGTGTTCCGATAGTTTTGAGAATTTGCCATACAGCGGAGTGATGCTTTTATTTACTTCATGGGTCGATGCATTCTTTACTGCCGGAGAACTGCCCAGGACTTTACTTCCCAGGTTCATGGCAATCACCGAAGGCAAAATAACCGCCTCGCCTTTATCATATACCGCATAGGTAATATGATGGTCAATATTGATGCTAACGGAGAGATTGCCGTCAGGAGATTCCAGTCTATAATGGTTTTCGGCTACGGCGCTTGTAGACAGCAAGCCAGCGAGCATGGTCAAAAATAACAGATTTCTCATGTTGACTATTAAGGATGATGTTAATTACTGTATCCTGGGTTTTGATCTTTTTCCGACATATCCGGGTTCTGCAGGATCTCCGTCAAAGGAATGGGATAAAGCTCATAATATGACTGTACATTACCACTTTGCGCCCACTTGTTCCTGACTTTTATATAGGCGGAAAATTTTCCGGAATAGATCAGATCCATCCGGCGCCATCCTTCGAAACACATTTCCCGCATCCGTTCATCCATCCAGTCGGTCAGAAACTGTTCCTTGGACAGGCCCTGGTTCCAGCGTTCCGAATCCGGTAAATGTCCACCCCATGCCCTGGTCCTGATCTGATCGTTGACGATCTCAACAGCATTGGCAGTCTGTCCCAACTCATTGAGGCATTCCGCATCACAAAGCAGGATATCAGCATACCGAAGATAAAAAACGTCCTTGCCCGAATACCAGAAGCTAAGTTTATCGTCTGTTCTTTTATCTTCATACTTCTTTACATGCGGATCCAGTTCATCGCCCCCAAAACCGGAAAGCAGTTTGGGTACCGTTCCATGATAGGTAAAGTCATAACGGATACTGGCGTCCTTTCTTGTGTCGCCTGTCTCCCATACACCTCCCTGTGCTTTATTACTATAACAGTATTTTGTCGGCACCATCAGGTCATAACCGCCAAAGAAACAGTTAGGATATAACACTGCCAGCACCCTTGTCCCCATTTGCCATTGTATCTGGTTATTGTCAGGGTAGGTATTATTGAATTGAAATTCATAGATCGATTCGGGGGAATTGGCATTATAGGCGCTAAACAGGCTGTCATAATTATCCACAAGATGATATTTTCCTGAACTGATGACTTTTTCAAAACAATCCGCAGCCTTTTTAAAATCCTGAAAAGCGGAGCCTTTGGGTGCGTACATGTAAACTTTACCGAGCAAAGATAAGGCAGCGTATTTGGTAGCACGTCCCTTGTCGCTTTGTGTTTCGGGAAGGTTCTCCGAAGCATACTTAAGATACCGGACAAGATAAGAATAAACGCTATCCACGGGTTGTCTGGCCGTGCCAAATGCAGCGGTCTTTTCCGGGCTGGCGTCTATGATCGGAATGGCGCCCCAATATTGCGTTAAGGTGAATGAAACTGCTGACCATATAAAACAAGCCTCGCCTAAAAGTTCCTTGCGCCGTTCCTCATTTCCCGTGCCCGCTTTAAGATGCTGAAGCGCATATATGGCCTTCGCGGCGCTCGCTACCGTAGGCCATCTGGAATCCCATTGCTGGGTCAGGGCATTGTTGCTGGCGATCAGGGAGCCGTCATACTTATCCAAAGCAGCCTGATCCGGGGTGGTGGCTACCTGAAAGGCGCCCTGCTGGGCTTCGTCGCTTCCCAGCTCAAACATAAAACCACCCCTGTCCTTATGTACATTCCTCCAACTGGTATAAAGCCCTATGATCAGCGGTTCAATGGTCTGCAGGCTGGAATAGACCTGTTGCTGCGTCAGCGCTGTCTGGGGATCTTTTGTCAGGAATTTCTTACAGGAAAACTGCAGGCAAAGACCCACCATGGCAATTAACAATAGATATGCTTTCGATTTCATGATGCTATTTTAAAAATAATCAAAGTGTAACATTTAACCCAACGGTTATGGTTCTGGAATTCGGATAGCTGTCGCCTGTTTCGGGATCATACCCCTTGTCTTTTGTCAGCAACAGCATATTTGAACCCGTTAGATAAACTTTTGCATTATCCAGGTGTATGGTGTTGGCGGTCTTTTCGGGAATGCTATAGGACAAAGTAAAAACGGAAAGCCTCAGAAAAGAAGCATCCTGAACCCCCAGATTGGTATCCCCGGGGTTAAACCTTGAAATACCATAAACAGCCCTGGGGATATTGGTATGGGTATTATCCGGGGTCCAGCGGTTGAGCATATCCGCGGATGCGGCGCTCATACCAGCAGAGCTTATCAGGCCCTCATACAATCCGCTGATCCTTTTGAGACCATAGGAGTACGTAAAAAATAGGTTTAACCCGAAACCTTTATAGGAAACATCCGTCCCGAAACCACCATAGAATTTAGGATCCGTGGTACCCACCACATAACGATCATCATCATTAATGACCTTGTCACCGTTTTTATCCACCGGGAGGATATCCCCCGGATGAACGGTCCTTCCGCCGAAATCGATATCGCTGATCCCAGCCATATCCGACTGCTGCGCTATCTTATCAAACTTAAGCGCATAAATGGTATTAAGCGATTGCCCCAAAAACAGATTGCCTGTGCGTTGTATATCCACACCGGTGTATCCCCCCTTATTGTAAATCGCCTTCGTATCACCATAGAGTTTGGTGATCTTATTCTTATCCGAGGAGACGTTAAAGTTGAAATTCCACTGAAGGTCTTTATTCCTCACAAGGACGTAATTCAGGTTCACTTCAATCCCTTTATTCTTTAAGGCCCCCACGTTGGCTACTGTATTGGTAAACCCAGAGACGGTAGTGAGTGTCTCATCCATCAGCAAATCGTCATTCGTGATGTTAAAATAGTCGAAGGTGAGCGTGAGGCGGTTATGCAATACCCCCAGATCAAGGCCAAAATTCAACTGCTTTTGACGCTCCCACCTAAGGTCAGGATTACCCCTCCGGCCATCAGAGGTGTAGGTCACCGTCCCATTTGTATAATTGGGACGGTAGAGGCTGTAATAGGCATAATTGGGTATGTTCTGATTGCCTGCTATACCATAGTCCGCCCTCCATTTGAGCTGGTTGATCCAGTTAATCCCTTTCATGAAATTTTCCTGAGACATATCCCAGGCCAGCGCCAGGGAGGGGAAGGCTCCCCATTTATGGTTTTGCCCGAATTTAGACGATCCGTCATAACGAACAGTTCCAGTGGCGAAATATTTGCCCCCATAGGAATATTGCACACGTGCAAAATAAGACATCATGGTCGTGGTGACAAAATCGGAGGCCAGCACGGTTTTATCTTTTGAATAAGCTCCCCCAAGATACTTATAGGCAAAAGCATCATTGGGAAAACCATAAGCATTCACCTGGTCGTAATTCGACGTGTTCTCCTGCAAGGATGTGCCTATCATGGCTGTGAGGCTCTGTTGTCCGAAATGTTTGGTATAGGTGGCTGTGTTATCCCATTGCCAGTTGGTGTTCTCAGCTTTATACTGAACGGCACTTCCATGATAACTGTTACGCTGATCCTGGCCGGTGGTCGTCGGCGTGTATTGATATTGCTGCTGATTGATGAAATCTATGGAGATTGTCGAGCGGATATTCAGGTTTTGGACCGGTGTCACGTTCAGGTAACTGCTGGATAAGATCCTGTTGGAATACTGATTATTCTGTATTTCAAGGCTTCTCAACGGGTTATACTGATCTTCACTGATAACATCAGCCCATTTCAGGTAGTAGAGACCCGCCGTGTCGATGGGAAGCAAAGGATTAGCCGTTGAGGCGACCGAAAATACACTTCCGTCCGTAACATCCTGTATTGTACGGGTAAAGGCCGTGTTGGTTCCGATTTCCAACCAGGGCTTCACGTGGTGGTCAATATTGAGCCTGCCGCCAAATCTTTTATAAGAGGAATTTTTGATGATCCCCTTTTGGTCCGTATAGTTGAGGCTTAGGTAATAGGTTCCTTTCTCTCCTCCGCCCGAAAAACCAAGGGTATGATTTTGCTGGATGCCCGTTCGTGTAACCGCGTTAAGCCAATCATAAGATTTTCCCTGTTCGTATGTATCCTGCTCATATTTTGCAAATGCGATCGAAGTATCGCTTGTTAGATAACGGTTAATATAGCTCTGCCGGTCCGCGGTAGGATTTTTATCCATATACGCGTTTGCATAGGCATCTACCCGCAAATTATAAAGATCGTGCGCGTTCATCAAGTTCAGTTTGTTGCTAAATGTTTGCCAGCCAACCCAGGTGTTATAGGTAATTTTTCCAACGCCGCTTTTCCCTTTTTTAGTGGTCACAATGACAACGCCGTTGGCTCCTCTTGATCCATATATAGCGGTGGCAGAGGCATCCTTTAATACCTCAACCGAGGCAATGTCATCGGGATTGAGCGTATTAAACCCGCCATCAATAATGACACCGTCCACTACAAAGATGGGATTGGTACCGTATTCTATAGAATTATAACCCCTGATTCTGATACTCGCATCCGATCCTGGCTGCGCGTTTGACTTTACATACGCCCCGGTCAGTTTACCCTGTATGGCCTGGTTAATATCAGTCGTAGGGGTAGCTGCGATCTGATCAGCTGAAACTGAGGAGATCGCCCCCGTCAGGTCTTGCTTTTTAAAGACGGCGCCGGCAATGACGACTTCATCCAACTCATTGGTCGAAGACTGCAAAACAACATGCAATACTTCTCCTTTCACGGTGACCTCCTTTTTTTCCAGTCCAAGGGAGGAAATAATCAAGGTGCTGTTTTGTGGCGCATTGATGGTAAAGCTGCCATCCGCGCCCGTGACCGTACCTATCCCGGTCCCTTTGAGTTGTACAGTGGCACCGATGACTGGCGTCCCGGGGGAAGTGCTGACCGTACCTTTAACGGCCTGCTGCGAATAAGCATAATTAAATGTGAGGCAGCTGCACAGTAAAAGCAAAATGCGTATTTTATTTTCCATAATTAAATATTTAAATGCCTATCATACAAACCAAAAAAGCAGCAGCGTAATAGAGATGACGCGCCACCAAAAGCACGCAGCGTCAATCAAGTACGGAATCCCTTTCAGGGAAGGATATCACACCAATTGCTTGAGTAGAGGGTCTAATACAACCATTATTATTGCGCAAAGATGAGTCACAAATTGAATGATTAAAATAGATTTTACGGGGTTAATGATGGACAATACAACGATTATCTACCGGATGCGGACACACCAGACGTCATTCGATCCATTGGCTTATTTACAATGGATTCCTGTTGTTTATTGATTATTGCGCTGGCCCAAACCTTAAAGTAATAGTAAGATCATGGATAAGCTGATGGGAACAAGAAATGACACAGGTCAGGATAGTGACCGGCAACATGAGTGATGTCCATCTATAAGGTTGAAACAAAGCCTTGCAACGACTCATGCAACGACATCCTATTATGAGAATCCGAAATCTTATTTCCCTTTTTAAATAAGGCGTCAATTCCATATTGAACCCCATATCACCTCAGTCACTTGTTGGAAACGTCTGTTGATCCACATCTCACTGTTCAT
>DASULB010000556.1:0-7369 GCA_036278455.1 Chitinophagaceae bacterium
CAGCCAGCTATCCGCGCGGCGCACCATGGAGGTATCTCCACCGTTGTTGTGCATGTCGTTGTCCATATTGGGAATAACAAAAGCGACCGTAGGCAACCTACTGAAATCACCGGGAAATTTATTCATCGGAAGACTGATCGAATCGGGAAGCTGATTGTTCCCGGTGCCCAGCCAATTGACCCAGGGGCAATGTTTGCGTCCGTATAGATAGGCTTTTGTAAGGGTGCTTTTCTGATAATAACATTCCCTGAATCCAATGGAAGGCATTGTTTCACCGTATCCTTTAAAGGTATAGCCCGCGTGAAATAAGGCGGCGCCCAGATTGGGGCTGTTAAAAGAAGTGTCTTTCAGGCATTCATCGCCTTTCACACCTTGCAGTGAACCGGAAAAAATGGCGATATAATTAGGCTGACTGGGATGAGTGACGCCATGGGAGGCGGTAAAGAGCGCACCTTCTTTTGCCAGCTGGTTGATATAGGGTGCCTCCGTGGCGCCGATGATCTGATCATAACCATGGTTTTCCTCTATGACCACGATGATATGGTCGGGCTTGGGAATGGAGGCGCTGTCACCTTGATTGCCCTTGTTATTTTTCCCGGCGTCATTGCATCCAAAACACAATACCAGGAACAACAGTGCAAGGAATGGCTTGATGCGTAACTTCATTGATAAACTTTTTTGATTTTTAATGAGAAATCGCTGTTGGTCATTATCCTCCTATCATAAAAAGGCAGTACCGGTTATTTTGATGACACGCACCTGAATCCCAGGTTTTCCAATCCGCTGTCCTCGGAGCTCATCATGCGCGAAGTAACCCGGTAGCCTTTACAATAGGAAGGGTTGCACATGAATGAACCACCGCGGATCACCTTCACCGGCGTGGTGGGTTGCATGGGGTCGTTGCTCGTTGCGGGGCCATGAGGATTGTCGGTTACTTTACCGGCCAGGGACTTATAATAATCTGCCCCATACCAATCGCTGCACCATTCCCATACGTTACCGGCCATGTCATAAAGCTTGTAATTATTGGGCGCATAGGACATCACCGGCGCTAATTCGGCGTGGCCATCCCAATCTGTATTTTTATTGGGAAAATTCCCTTGCCAGGTATTGGCCTTGGGCTTACCCGATTCAGGATCCTGATCGCCCCAGGGATATTTTTTCTCTGTCATGCCACCCCGGGCGGCGTATTCCCATTCCGCTTCGGTGGGCAGGCGTTTGCCCGACCATTTGGCGTACGCCATGGCGTCTTGCCAGGAAACTTCCACCACAGGATAATTGTCCTTCCCCTTTATAGTGCTCTCAGGTCCGCGGGGATGACGCCAGTTTGCGCCCCGTATCCATTTCCACCATAAAGCCGGGTTGTTCAGCGGGACCGCGTAGGAGGGGGGCGAGAAAACGAGCGCACCCGGTACCAGCACGCTGTCAGGTGGTTTGGGGGTACCCGCCGGCAATTGTTTTTTCATTTCATTCCAGTCGGGTTTCTGTTCGGCGGTGGTGAGATAACCGGTCGCCTTTACGAAACTGCGGAACTCGGCATTGGTCACTTCGTGCCGGTCGATCCAGAAATCACCTATTTTCACCTGATGGGCGGGATATTCATCAGGGCGTCCTTCCCGGTCGGTAGCCCCCATGATGAACTCTCCTCCCTTGATCCGGATCATTCCCTTGTGGGATACCTTGCCTTCTGGGATCGAAGCAAGGGTGGTATTCGCGCCAGTAATAAAACCCGCCTTATCCACCGGCGTGCAATAGCTGGAAGCGCTGTCGGATACCGGAGCCCTCGCGGCGGCGCTGTCGCCGCTGTCTGCCCCTGTTCCCTGGTTCGAACTACGCGATCCGCAGGAATATACCAGCAGCAGCAGGCTGCAGGCTGTAAGGATATGCGTAATCTTTGTCACTTTCACCGTTTTTGGTTGCAGGCAAACGTACAAAAAATATCATTCTGCTACCTTTTTTAAGGCCAGACGGTCTTCAACGGTTATAAAGCGCCAAGGATCGTAGCAAAGGAGCGGCAGTAAATTTACCCTTTTTTAAAAATGACCTCCCCGCAAACGCTCTTCCGGGACAATTATCGCTTCCGGAAGGGTACCTCATGGATACGCCGGTCATGGAAAAGGGCATCGGAGCCGTCCACGGACCTGATTGATCAACACCCGCATATCCGGATTTATCCGGATTACAGGCCGCAAATGTATTTAGTCATTCATCAAGGGAACCAACCATTTTCCACTCAAGGAATTTTGAGAATAAATCAGATATTTACAGGCCTTTCAGTCATCGGTGAGCTGAAAAAAATATAAAAAAATCATATGCGTACCATTATTCTGTTGTGTTGTTCCAACATCTTTATGACCATTGCCTGGTATGGCCATTTGAAATTTGAAAATGTGGCGCTTTGGAAAGTAATCCTGATCAGCTGGTCTATCGCTTTTTTCGAATATTGTTTTCAGGTGCCTGCCAACAGGATCGGATTCATAGAAGGCTTTAACGGTTTTCAGCTTAAAATGATCCAGGAGGTGGTCACACTGACGATTTTCAGCATATTCGCCGTTCTCTACCTGAAAGAGCCTGTACGCTGGAATTACGTCGCTTCCTTTGTTTGCATCCTCGGGGCGGTTTATTTCATGTTTATGGTAAAGAAGTAAGGCCGATGCCGGCCGGTATCATCCGGGGAGGATACCGGGCTCCGCTAAAAACGAAAAAAACGATTCAGGGGTATTTTGGGAGTGTTGATCGGCGATGCTTCATAGAGCGTTTGGGATTCTGGCCGCCTATGGATTTAAGCTAAAAATAAATAACCGGAATGATTACTTTTAGCGCCTGAAATTTTTTCCGGGGCTTTTCAGGGAAGCTTGATGAGCGCTCCTCATTATTAAAACATAAAATAAGTCATGAGAAAAAAGATTTTGCTGTTCCTCCTTTCGTTTGTCACCTTGAGCAGTTGTTTCGCGCAAAGTGATCCCGCCGATTCCGCCGTGCACATCATTCCGGAGCCGGTATCGGTGAAAGTGGAACCGGGTTACTTCCATTTAACACATACCACGGCCATTATCGCTACGACAGGCCAGATAACCGATATCGCCAGCATGATGGCGGGAATGTTAAATACCCCTACCGGGTATCACCTCAGTGTGAAAAAAGGCGCTGGTGAAAAGCAGCAGAACGCCATCATACTGAAACTGAATAAAACGCCCAATGCAACACTGGGAGAAGCCGGCTACACCCTGGATGTATCCGCTCACCGGGTATTGATCGCCGCCAACAAACCTCATGGCCTGTTTTATGGCATGCAGACGCTCATGCAGCTGCTGCCGCCGGATATCGAAAGTAAGGCAGCGGTAACAAACCTCTCTGCGGGAAAACCCTACCAGTGGCGGATTCCCAGGGTAAGCATCCTGGATTATCCGCGTTTCGGATGGCGGGGCCTGATGCTGGACGTCAGCCGCCATTTCTTTTCCAAGCAGTTTGTGGAGCAGTATATTGATGAAATGGCCAAATATAAATACAATGTATTCCACTGGCACCTCAGCGATGATCAGGGTTGGCGGATTGAAATAAAGGGATTGCCCCGGCTGACCGAAGTGGGCGCCTGGAGAGTGCCGCGTACCGGAAGATTTGGTCAGTTTGCCCCGCCGCAGCCTGGTGAAAAGGCGACTTACGGCGGCTATTATACCCAGCAGGATATCCGTGACGTGGTAGCATACGCCAAAAAACGTTTTATCACCATCGTCCCGGAGATCGATGTGCCTGCCCACAGCCTGGCGCTGATCGCGGCTTATCCGAACCTGTCCTGTACCCAATTGCAGTATCCGGTAAACCCCGGAAGCCCTTTCTACAAAAAACAGGACAACGTGCTTTGCGTGGCCAATGACTCCACCTGGCTGATGCTGGACAAGATATTTACCCAGATAGCCGCATTGTTTCCGGGAAAATACATCCACGTAGGTGGCGATGAAGCCTATAAAGGGTTTTGGAAGGATTGTCCGAAAGACCAGGCGCTGATGAAGCGCGAAGGAATCACCAGCCTGGACGGCCTGCAAAGTTATTTCGAGAAAAAACTGGAAAAGATCATTATCTCCAAAGGGAAAAAAATGATCGGCTGGGATGAAATCCTGGAAGGAGGCCTGGCCCCTGAAGCGACGGTCATGAGTTGGCGCGGCATGCAGGGAGGCATCAAAGCGGCTAAAATGGGCCATCATGTAGTGATGACCCCGACGGGTTATTGTTACCTGGACCTGTATCAGGGTGACCCGCTGATAGAGCCCGCTACTTACAGCAAGCTAAGACTCAGCACCTCCTACAAATTTGAACCGGTCCCCGATGGCGTTGATCCCAAATATATCCTCGGTGGGCAGGGGAACCTCTGGACGGAATCCGTACCGAATGACCGCCATGCTGAATACATGACCTGGCCCAGGGCGATGGCGCTGGCAGAAGTGTTCTGGTCACCCAAGGATAAACGAAACTGGCCTGATTTTGTGACGCGCATGCAATACCGGTTTAAGTACATGGACGCAGCCCAGGTGAAATACGCCCGCAGCGCCTATGACCCTATCATCACGGGGGTGCGGGACGCCAATGATTCCCTGCAGGTCAAACTGGCTACTGAAATACCCGGACTGGTGCTTTATTACACTTTTGACGGTACCAACCCGGATAATTTCTATCCGAAATATGAAGGAAAACCATTGGACATTCCAAACGGCGCTACGGAAATCCGCGTCATCACTTACCGTAACGGCAAGCCCATCGGCCATCAGATTAATTGTCCGTTGACCGAGGTGGCCAAAAGAGTAGAAAAATAGCTGGCGACTACTATGATTTCCTGCGTTTCCCGTAGTGGACAGTACCATAGGGAAACGCATTCACTGAGACAAAGCAGTTGATCATCTGGGTGGGTGGCCTGAAATACCCATGCATTTCAGCAGGGTCCGATTTTAGATGGCGACCCGGATACGGGGGAACGAACGATCGTTGCAGCATAATGAATGTTAGTTCGGATCATCTCGCAGATGCTTTATAATGTCCATTCTTTACGCACTTCGTCCAGCTGGTGGTCAATATCGTTTAGGGATTGCCTGGTCATGGTGCCTTTGTATTTGATTGCCCGGTTGGCAGTATCTGCGGGAGATTGTCTTTCCCCATGTATCCGGATAAGCTGTAGCAGCGCTGAATCCGGCAGAGGTTTTAGGGCTTGATCGTTGATAACATCTATCGTAAAGTGGTTTGCATCATCTGTTGTTAATCCGTATGCTGTTTAAAAAAGTCAGGGACTTTACAGGGTAAGACGCTGAGGATACCATTGCCTGCGATTAATATGCAGAATTGCCTGCCGGTGGTCACGTCACGGGCGCCACCCCGGTAACGGCGCCCGCGTGGTCCGCTCACCCAAAATTCATCAGCGTATTGATGAAAGCACCGGGTTGAAAGATCGTCGAGGGGTTGCGGGATGCGCCAATCAACGACAGTAAAGCCCTGAGACCATCATAAAAAAACCTCCCGGTCGACGTGACGGGAGGTCCTTTCTTACTAACCCATTAGTATAATTCAAGCAACAATTCGCTCTTTTGAAAGCACCAGGTATTGGATCAGGCTGTAGGCACCGAACAACAAACCGCTGTATACCAAATCGCCGAGGATGGTTCCGCCAAGGAAAGGAATACCCAGCAGGAACGTACTCAGGAGCCCCGCGCCGTCATAAGTATAGGGTGGAATGCCACCTGCGAAGGCCCATACGCCAAAATTTGACAGAATAAAAAACAGTACGGAAGCAGTCAGCGAGGTCAATACTACACTTTTCACATTGATCTTGCGCAGCGCAATCATGCCGAGCACCACAATCAGTGCAAAGGCGCCGTAATTTACAAGCTGCCCCCATCCGTAGAAACCGGGAATCCCGGTAAACAGCTGAAAACATATATCAGATAAAAACAACGCCCCGATAGGCAGAATAAAGGCCCATGCCTTTTTTCCCATGGTGGCACCCCCCAACAACGCCATACCGGCAATCGGGGAAAAGTTATAAGGATGCGGTATCAAACGACTGAACGCAGCGGCTAAAATAAGCCCGGCGGCGATCATCCATTTGATATTCATTCCTCTAATATTTTTCGTTTCAGCTGTTTTCATCACAATGAAGATTTAATGAGGTGACTGCAAATTTATAGGAAAAATATGGTTAGCGGAACCCAAAATTTTTCACAAGGTATGCACAGGAACGGAGGCGCTGTATATCAGTGTATTATCCATGGCCGTCAACTTATATGCCTCCCCGGGCAAAATAAACAGGGATTCTCCCTGTTTGAGCGTTAATTCTCCTGCGCCGGTAACGGATAAGCCGCCGGATATCAAGAGCAATATAGTAGGTGCTGATGCCTGATTATCAAAAGATTCTCCGTTATTAATTTCAATTTTGGTTAACATGAAATCATTGACCGGTGCAGGGTAATTTTTCTCCTTCCCGTCCGGATGTCCTTTCAGCACCTTTGGTTCCAGCCCTTCAAAGCGGGTGTGTTTGAGTAATTCATCCACATCCACATGCTTGGGGGTAAGTCCCCCCCGGAGCACGTTGTCCGAGTTGGCCATCAGTTCCACGTTCTGCCCTTCGAGGTAGGCGTGCGGCATACCGGCGCCCTGGAAAATGCCCTCACCGGTATTCAGCCGGACGAGATTAAAAAAATAAATGGAGAAAATCCCCTTATCGGGATCCCCGATGGTGGTCATCCCGCTGTCAACCGCCCGGGCAGCCCAGAAGTCCGGCGTGGTTTTAGAAAGCTTTCCCTGCTTGTATAAAGGCAAAACGCGCGTCAACAAAGGCCCCAGTATCTCCTTTACCCTAAAGCGGGGCATGTTCATCACGTGGGCGTATAACGCCTGATAGCCTTTTTTATCAAAATAGGTATATAAGGACCTCAGTTCCGGTACGTTGTTCAGCATCTCTCTGAGGGGCGTTTCCGGCAGAAAGCCGTGCAGCAGGTAGAATTCACTGAGCGCGACCATCATTTCGGGCTTATGGTTGTCATCCTTATAATTCCGATCCGGGGCATCTAAAGGAATGCCGGCGGCGTTTTCCCTTGCAAATCCCTTTTCGGCTTCCGCTTTATCCGGGTGTACCTGTATGGAAAGCATCTCCCGCACATCCAGTACCTTGAAAAGGAAAGGCAGCCGGCCAAAGGCACCGGCGGTTTTACTTCCCAGGTACTTTTCGGGATCGCTGCTGATCAATTCATTGAGCGGAACTGTTTTTTTACCTTCAACTGACAGGGTGGAGGGCGCCTTATCATGCGCGCCCAGCCAGTATTCAGCAAAGGGCTCCTTATCAGGATTCCCGAGGTGCAGAAGCTGGGGAATAAAGGAGAATCCGCCC
>DASULB010000557.1:0-3630 GCA_036278455.1 Chitinophagaceae bacterium
CCTGGGCCCGTGACAGACAAGGGAGCACCAGGAGCAGACTCAGAATTAAATAACGGCAAATGGGTGACGGTATACGCATAACAGATCTAAACGGGGCAAATTTAACTAATTGGATGGTGGCAATACAACAGGAACGCTGCTAAATGGATAAAATTTTGTGAAAAACTACTTCAGCGTGAATTTATCCACCATAGGAAACGGAAAGTTGATGGGTTTGTCGAATTCCACGCGGTTGAATTTGACATCCGCCTCCGTCTCACTGCCCGTATGGATGACCAGGTGCCTGCCGGCGGCGAAATGGCGGTTTCCCATGAACTTATAATCCTCAAACTGTTCAACCGAATACCGGGAGGGGGCCGACCTGCCGGAATCCCTGATCTGGTATTGCCGCAACAGATAATCAGCCGCCCCCAGGAGATACCGGCTGATAAAATTCCCTTTTCGGCAGGAAAAGGCGATGGTCTGTCCCGTACTGTCCAGCCTGATGCCTTCCAGGCTGTCGGTCAGGAACAGCGGGTTACCCACGATGAGGTTCTGAAGACTGCTGAAGTCATAGGGAATATCCAGCATTTGCTGCATGGAATCCGCGCTGCGCAGGGTGATGGTCTTTTTAAAGAAATTGATCATCTTGACACTGTCGGGGGTAATGAGCACCCGTACCAACTCAATGCCGAATACCGGCCTGATGGATATCCAGATAGCGCTATCCTTTTTCATGCGGATGAATGTGGCGATGCCTTTCTGTGAATTGCCCGCCGTGGTGATATCGAGCTTGGCACGGGCGGAGAAGGTGCTGTACCGGATCGTATTTTCGTTGAGCCCTTCTTTAATGGCCTCCGGCGTCATCTTTTCTGTAACAGGGGCCTTGACAGCGGTGCGGGACATCTTTTCGGCGTCTTTCATCGCCTTGCGTGTCGTATGGCAACCGCAAAACAGAAGAACGACAAGCGCGGCCCCTATCGGGAAACACCTGGTGAAAAAACGGGCAGCGGTGATCTCAGTCATGAGTCAATCTTTTAGGGACGGCGGTGCTTGGGGGATTCTTCCCGCCGCGACAGTTTTTGTTTAGCGATTTTTCGGTCAAGCGAGGCGGAGGTCCCTCCTTTTTCTTTGGCCATTTTCCAATAGGTTACAGCCTGGTCCACCTCATGGTTCCGGTAGAGGATGTCCCCATAATGCTCCAGGTAGCCCGGGTGATTCTTTGCTCCCGGATGGCTCAGCGCTTTTTCCATCCACGCCTTGGCGGATTTGTATTTTCCCATCCGGAACAGGACCCACCCATAGGTGTCCTCATAGGTCATGCTGCCCGGCTTGAGGGTCACCGCGGTCTTAATCATCCGCAGCGCCTGGTCCAGATACTGTCCACGCTCCGCGAGATAATAGCTGTAATTGTTCAGGGTCAGGTCATCAGTCGGATTCAACTGCAATGCGGTCTGAAAACTGCTGTCTGAAGCGGCATAATCCCCGAGGTTATGATAGGCTTCTCCCAGGGTGGCATAAATGCGGCCTTTCAGATCCTTATCCCTTACCTCGTGCCTTAATGCCTCCCGCAATGACCGGGTACAATCCTCAAACTTACCCGCGAAGAATAGCGCCATTCCCCGGAAATACCAGGCGCCCGGCTGTGCAGGAAAAAGCGCTGCCGCCCTGTTGCTGGCAGCCAGCAGGGAATCGTTCCTGCCACCGGTAGCGTAAAGAAGCATCACCTGGTTCCATACCGCATAGCTCGAATCATTCAGGGCCAGTGTTTCCCGGTATTCATTCAATGCGCTGTCGGGCATTTTGCACTGGAAATACATGTCCCCGTACAAAGTGTGGGCCCTCGGATCATCAGGGTGTGCTTCCACTATGAGGCGGCACAGCGAGAGCGCTTCGTCTTTTTTGGTGGAATCAATCTCTACATACTTCAGGTAGGGATATACAAAGGCCAGCTTTTCCTCAATGTCGAACCGGGGGTTGCCAAAAGCATGCGCCATATAGCGTCTGAAGGCCGAATCGTTTCCCTTTTGTTTATAAAAAAGACCCAGCGCGACCATGGCCTGCGGATTACCCGGATATTTGTCAAGCAGGGACCGGTAAACGCCGATCGCTTTATCCGGCTGGTTATTATCCGCGTAAACCTGGGCGAGCAACCCATAGAACCGGGAATTGCCGGGGTTGATGTCAATAAGCTTTTGGATTTCCAGCGCGGCGGAATCCGGCTTCCCCATTTCCAGGAAAATGCGTTGCTTCTGATAAACGAATTCCTCGTTTATCCCCGAGGCTTTTTCCAGGTGATCGAACAGCTCCAGGGCACGGGGATATTTCCCGGCACTGGATAGCATGACGGCTTCATTATAACGGTATTGTTCCTGCGACGGAAAGCGCAGGGATAGCCGGTGAAAAACGCCGGCCGCGCTGTCAAAATGCTTGTTCATCGCCAACGCGTTGGCATAGGCGATGGCAAACCAGTGATTGGTACTATCCAGGGTGACTGCCTTGCGGGCATATTCCAGGGTGGCGGCGGCATTTTTCTCCCTGCCGTTCAACAATGCGAGCTCATAATAGACCGTGGCGTTGGCTGGCCTGAGCTTTAAAAACTCGCCAAATAGTCTGACGGCTTCCGCTGCATCACCCTGTAATTTCCGGTTCTCCGCTTCTATAAAAAGACTGTCCGCATAACGTCCCATGGCTTCGCTGTCCATCCGGGCCGGCACGGACACCGCTGAAGGTGGAGTCGTAGTCTGCCCCGTACCGGTATGCCGGGGCACATTACAGGAACAAACCATCATTCCCGGTATCAGCAAGCCCGTGATCAAAGCTCCCAAGCGTATTTTCCGACCTGTCACATTCATGTCTCCTGTCCGGTATCCTATCATTTAGCTAAAAATAAAATTCACCAGCCGGCATGGTCCGGGGCTTTAGTGCCGCCCGGTATGACCAAAGCCGCCGTCTGCACGGTCCGTACCGGATAAAAGCTCCGCCTCTTCCCAACGGATCCGGTTAAAAGCCGAAATGACCATCTGGGCAATACGTTCGCCGGGATGCACCTGCTGGGATTCGGCACTGAGGTTTACCATGATCACCTTGATCTCACCGCGGTAATCGGTGTCGATGGTTCCGGGTGTATTGAGCAGCGTCAACCCGCTGCGGATGGCCAGCCCGCTGCGTGGCCTGATCTGTGCCTCACAGCCTTCAGGCAATTCAATGAACAAGCCGGTAGGGATCAGCACCCGCTCCAGAGACCCTAACGTCACCGGCGCCGCGATGTTGGCGCGCAGATCCATGCCCGCCGCCCCGGGAGTAGCGTATTCGGGCAACGGAAAGGCCGATTGGTTGATTACCTTCACAATGAATTCCTGCATAGCGGCAAAGGTAAGGAACTCTGGACATCCGGCACGACACTCAATTTACCGTTCCCCCGGAGTAGCATCATTTTGGCAATAAAGGCCCGCCAAGCCGGCTCAGGCAGTGTTAAAGGCAGCCGAAAAGCACCGAAAAACGACCTGTAAGGTATTTGGGATAGGCATCTGAAGGCAAACGACTTTCAGGGACAAACAGCGCACGTCAGCCTGATCCCACCCCCTCCGGCCACGGGTCAGGCAACCGCATACCCTCCGCGATCAGGAACAGCGTTGTCAGTGACGAAAA
>DASULB010000558.1:0-12796 GCA_036278455.1 Chitinophagaceae bacterium
AATTGACCGATACCATCCAGTACTGTTGCGGCGGAAGTCCGCGCAGCGGATCCGAACCGTCGTTAAATGAAACGCCCAGGGAAGCCTCGAAAGGATGGTAGGCCAGGTAATAATTGATCCCCGTCTGTAAAAGACCTGTTCCGTGTTCACCGGACCCTGTGGTGTTGATCGCGGCCGTTCGACCGGTATAATTGCAGAAGATGGCGAGGATCTTTTCAAAAGGAGGGCCTTGCTTTTTGCACCAGCCTACCAGGGTGTTGACCCTAAAAAGCGGCCGCAGCACAAAACCCGTTTGCGCCTTTTGTTCCGCTTTAAAGACATCCTGCACCTGGAGACCGGCGAAAGGGGCCAGATTAAACAGCAGGCGGTTGCCGGCCCGGAAGTTATTGGTGTTCCAGTTCAATTTCTCCCCGTCCCGGAACAGGGTAAATAAAAAGGTTCCCTCCAGGGAATTGCCATGGCTGATCCCATCGTATGAATAACCCGCGTCTCCCGTCATGAAATAATCCGCGTAGCCGCCTCTGGCAAAAAGCCATTTATATCCGTAACCTGCCGAGAAATTGTTTTGTGCAGCATCCGTCAGGGTGTTCCGGTGATATTCCACGTGAAGGTTGGAGATAAAATTATCCGCGCTACGGCGATCCAGGATCACCGCCACACCGGCGTTGATCAGATAGGAGGATGCCTTCCGGTGAGGGAAAGTGAGTTGGAACTGCGCGGGCTGTGCGCTCAGATCCGCCGTCTGCATGGAGTGGGCGACCGCGATGTGCTGAAGGAACCAGTCCCCCAGGTCGCCACCGGCCTGCTGCCCCAGTGATGGCCGGGCCCCCACAGAAAGGACGAGCAATATAAGGGCTGCCTTTATCATCCTGGTCATCCTGATCATGCGTTACCGGATTTCGGGGTGACAAGATGGTTCACAAGGTCGATGCAATCCTGCACGGTCGCCATGTTCTCCACATCCCGCACCGCAACGCGCTGGCCGGGACGGTAAGCCTGTACAATACCCGTCAGCCGCCCCGCCAGCTCGATCCACTGGAAATCGTTAAAATCAAAACTGCTCATGGGTTGTGTGCCGCTTAAGGAATCGGGATCCGGTTGGTTCATGCCGTAGATCACCAGTATGGCCTCTTTTACGCGATAGGCAATCTGTGTCGCAGTGAGGGAACGGGAAGCTGTTTTGTCGGACGGACCTTTTGGTGGCATGGCAAAAGCGTTTGGTCATTTAACAAATCAGGGCCTTCCCGGGTTGAGCATCCTGGAAGATCAGCGCCCGCCGGCTAATGCCGGCTCACCGGGTGGCATCGAAAATATCATAAAATTGCCGGGTCCGGTTGATGCGCAGGTCATGGAGGATGCCCGCCGTGGGGCTTAGCGTAATGCTGAAAGACTTGTAGAACCCGAGTGGTACGACGTTGATGGACATCCGCCAGCAGTGAAGATCCCGCGTAATGTTAAGCGTGGTGTAGGTTAACTTCCGGTGGACAAAGTCAAAACCGCTGCTCATGCCTATCTTCCATTTGGGGGTCAGGCTGAAGTCCCCGCTGACGTTCAGCGACTGGACAAAGATGGTGGTATCGCGTTTGTAATCACGGGTCCTGGTCTTGTTGAAGTTCAGGCTATAGGAAAGATTCACCGACCAGGGAATGGAAAAATCCACATAATCCCCCGGGTTCTCATGCATCCGGCGCATTCTGTCCTGTTCCTGCTGCAAGGGGTTTTGTCCCGGCTGGGGCATTTCTTCTCCGTCCTGGTCTATGGGCTTTTGCCCGTTTTTCTTCTCCGGTGACTTGAATGAGGTGCTGACGCTGACCGAGCCATTCCTCAGCGAGCCGATTGTCGCCCTGCCCTGCTGCCACACGTACTTGTCTATACGCCTGCCATAGAGGTTGTAAACATACGGATCGATGACACCGTTGGCGGAAATGTTGATCTTATTAAACAGCGTGGTGCGGGCATAGACGGAAAACGGCGACAACCTGAAGGAATCGGCCACCAGGTTATAGGAGCCGGTAATGCCAAAGCCGTCCAGAAGCTTCACCTTCTTGATCCCCCCGTTGGCGGTGTCCTTTTTGCTCTTGACCTTCATCTCCAGGTTGTTGTCCAGACTAAAGGAGACGCCCCCGAACCGCCCCTCGCCGAACGGCCCGAAACCGATGCCGTCAAAATAGCTCAGGCGCTGCATGGGCACGTTCGCCGAGGTGTCCACCCGTACATCATAGTAATACTGTTTATTCATGTCCGGCTTATAGCTCAGGGAAATGCTGGGCCGGATCACATGGCGGATGGCCTGGATCTTGGCGTCCTTGTTGTGCTTATTGAACTGAAACATGCCATATACCGCGGAGGACAGCGACAGGCCCGTGGTGACCTCCCGCGCGGTATAAAAACCGAAATTCGTGGTGGTATCCAGCCTGTTGCGCTTTTCATTGAAGACCACGTGCTGTTCTTTGGTATACCAGCGCTCCGTATAACTGACACTGGGCGAGATGGTCAGGAATTTAGTAGTAGGCAGCGTGAGTGAAATGGGGACCTGATGCTGGATGCCGGTCTGGAATCCCCTGAAAAAACCCGGCTTTAAAAAGGTCGTGTCCAGGAAATTGACCGAATTGCGGAAGTTCAGGGAATAACCCACTCCGATCTTCTGATACCACTTGGGGTTGCCCACGAAATCCTTGGTCTGAAAAGGATAGATCGTATTCATGTTAAAGGCCATCTCCGGCAGGGTGATGCTCACCTGCCGCGTGCTGGTATTCTGCGAGTGGTTGGCGCTCAATGTCAGGTTAAAAGGTGTCCCGGTCCAGTTTTTTGAAAAGGCGATGGAAGAACTCAGGATATTGTTCAGCCTGGTCTGCGCATCGGTGACATTATAATAATTATAGGTCGAGGTCCCGGCATTGACGCTGGCGGAAAAGGAAACGCCCGGATGCGCCTTGCTGTCCATGGAGTGGGACCACATGATCCTGAAATCCTTTGATTTGGTAAAATCCGGTGTCTCCGGGTCTCCGAAACGGGTAGTATTGATGCTCAGCATAAAGGAGCCGCTGTAGTGATAACGCTTGAAATAACGCGGGTTGATGGTGAGTCCCCAGCTCCCGTATGAATACACCTCCCCTCTCAGGGTGATGTCCGCATATTGTCCCAACCCGAAATAATACCCGCCGTTCACGAGCCCGATTCCCTTTTGCTGACTTACCTCATAGGTGGGCGGCAAAAGGCCCGTCCGCTGCCCATGGGTCAGGGGAAAAATAGCAAAGGGAATAAAAAGCGGTGTCGGTACTCCCTCCACTTCCAGGTTGGCCGGTCCCGAGATAAGCATCTTGTTGGGAATAATCTTCACCTTTTTGGCGTGGAAGTCAAAATGCGGCGGGTCATAATCACAGGTGGTAAAGCGGGCCCTGAAACTGTTAAAGCTGTTATCGGCCTGCTTTTTTACCTGCTGGCTGTAAATAAAGCCTTCTCCCTGCTGGGTAACGGTGCTGTATATTTTGCCCCGCTTGGTTTTAAAATCATAGAGCATCGAATCAGACTGGAAGGGCGGCTGCCCCTGTTGGGTAAAAATGGGCGCACCCCTTTTGTTGCCCCCCGTATCCAGCCGGTAACGCGCTTTCAACATATTGGTCGCCTGGTAATAATCTACCTCAGCCGCCTTGAGATTGATCTGGTCGTAATCGATATTGGTTTTGCCATATAAATGAAAGGTTTTGGCCGGTACATCCAGCACCACCGAATCATCCGCGTGGTATTTCACCGGGGCGCTCAGCGTATCCTTTGAATAGTTTATCTTCACCGTATCTATCAAGATGGAGGTATCTGCAGGGACACCCTTCCCTTTCGTGGTATCACGGGACCGAAGGGTGGTGTCGGTGGAAAGCGGCGGCAGGCTATCCTTCGGTGGCGGCAGGCTATCCTTCGGAGGAGGCAAAGTATCCTTCGCCGGCAGCGTATCGCCCCGGGACAGCCACCCGCACCCCGCCCGATCTGTTAAGGTTAGGTTAAAAAAAGCGGGGCCGTTGAAACCCGGTGTTATATACATACCCCCCTGAAAAAAAACATTGTCTTTGGAAGGCGCATGGCCGGTGCTGGCAGAGCGGATACCGGTATTGCACGGGGTAAAAGAGACGGAGAGCACGCAGAGCGCAAATAAACATAAGACCCGGCATACCGGGGAAAAGACTATGGGGTTGTTTTTGAGAAAAAACATGATCATAAGCAAGGGCACAAACCTACATGATTTTCATCAGTCTTCATCTATACCAAAGCAAATAATGTCATGTGTTTTTCGTTCATAATCCTTTAAAAGCCTTTATTTTTGCGGCGCAGTAATTTTTGTCGACATCCATTCAAAACCCTTATAAATGAACCATGCTGTTCCTATGAAAAAAAAGTATTCCCGCCTTATTGTATTTTTCCTCGCAGTGTTTGCTTTTTCGTTCTCATTTTTCCCACTGGCGGCACAAGATACAGGAGGCGGTATCGTTCCTCCCGCAGGCAAGCCTTTTGTGGTGGTCATTGACCCGGGGCATGGAGGCGTTGATCCCGGCGCCAGGGGCAAATATTCCACGGAAAAACAAATCGCCCTGGCGGTCGGATTAAAGCTTGGCAAGTTGATCGATCAGATCCCAAACGTCAAAGTGGTCTATACCCGCACGACCGATATGCTGCCCGGCGGGGGCACCAATGTCAAAAAAGCCCTGTACTACCGGGCCGACCTGGCCAATAAAATCGGCGGCAATGTCTTTATTTCGATCCATTGTAATTCTGCCCCGTCCATCACGCACCGGACATTCGAGGGTTATCGTACCGTCTACAAGCGCGTCCACGGCAAAAAGGTAAAACGCAGGGTGCGGCATTACAGTTATTACAGGACACCCAATCCGGCCAAAGGCACCGAGGTGTATGTTTGGGGGGTCAATAAAAATGACGACAAAGGCGTGGCACTGCGGGAGAACGCCCCGCTGCTCAATGATCCTGAATACAAGTCACTTTTCGATTCCACCGGCGCCGCCGTGAACGCCATTTTCTGGAATACGGTGCGTCATGAGTATATGCGGCAAAGTTTAACCCTCGCCGCGGATGTGGAAAGCCAGTTTGCCAAGATAAACCGCATCGACCGCGAGGTAAAACAGCGTGGTGTCGGTATCTGGGTACTGCACGCCACCGCCATGCCCAGCATCCTGATCGAAACCGGTTTTATCAGCAATCCCGAAGAGGAAGATTACCTGAACCACCATCAGGATGAGATCGCCGAGTGCATTTACAAGGCCTTTGTTAATTACCTGGTGGGTGTCCGGGGTGAAAACACCGACAGGATCCTCGCGGGTACCCAGGCAACTGCGGCCCCCGCCGCGAATAAGGATTATACTTATAAGATCCAGCTCCTGGTCAGTGGTAACAAATATGATCCGGACGATAAGCTCTTCAGCAAGCTGGACGACAAGATTTCCCGGGAAAAGACAAAAAGCGACGGATCCACGGTATACCGTTACCTGTTGGGCGACTATAAAACGAGCGATGAAGCCTCTCAGAAGCTGGACCGGATCAAGCTCATGGGATACAAGGACGCCTTCATCGTTCCTTACGACGACGGCCAGCGGGTAGACCAATAGAAAACCCGGACAATAACACCGCGGCAGCCGGAGCGGAACTGCTGTCCAAACAGCTAAACGACCTGAAACAGTCCAAAACGATACCCGGGCGGCCCGGACACCATTCGGGCATAAAATGGCCTGTGATCAGCATCGGGCCGCCCCCCTGCCGGCAATGGTCAACCGAAAGCGGAAAGACTGCCCCGGATGACTTTTATCCACATACTGTCCTCCCTTTATCCGTTCACCAAAGTAATTTGTTATTTTTGTCTGACACTAAACGCTAAGTTTTGAAAATATCCAACGAAACAAAGATCGGCGCGCTGGCCGTAATAGCCGTCGCGCTCCTCATCATCGGCTTTAACATCCTGAAAGGAAACAACCTCTTCTCCCGAACACAGACCTTGTACGCGCTTTACGACAACGTCAGCGGGCTCGCCCCCGCCAACCCGGTGCAGGTGAACGGATTGAAGATCGGCACCGTTACCAACCTGGAGGTCACCAACAGCGGCGTCGATCAGATCCGGGTGAAGCTCTCTATCCAGCCGGGGATTGATATTCCGCAGAATTCGGTGGCCCGCATCGTCAGTGCCGATCTGCTGGGCAGCAAAGCCATCGTGATCGATTTTGGCAACGCCACGGAATACCTGCAAAACAACGATACCATCCAGTCCGCTCCCGGCAGCTCCCTCACCTCGAACCTGATAGGTGATCTGAAACCACTGGCGGGAAAGGTACAAAACACGCTGACCGCCCTGGATACCGTTTTGAATGATTTTCATACCTCCCTGGACAACCAGACGCGCAACAACCTCAAATCCAGTATTGCGGAGCTCAACACCACGATGAAGAATTTCTCGAAGGTTTCCCAGCAACTGGACCTGCTGGTGAAGAACCTCAATACCATTACCGGCAACCTCAAAAACAACAACGATACCATTAACCGCATCCTCAGCAATACCCAAAGGATCACCTCCTCTATCGCCAGCGCCGACATCACCGGTACGATCAATGACCTGCACCAGTCTGTAAATGAGCTGGGCGATGTCATGACCAAGATCAATACCGGGCAGGGATCACTGGGCATGATGCTGAATGACAAGAAACTTTATAATAATCTGAGCTCATTCTCCTACAACCTGAACCTGCTCTCGGAGGACCTCCGGCTAAACCCTAAACGGTATGTCCATTTTTCGCTTTTTGGCAAAAAGAGCAAACCGCAACCTTTACCAGGCGATACCCTGAAATAAATACCCTGAAACAGATAGCCTGAAACAGATACGCTCAAATAACTGAATGACCAACGTGATGTACAAATGCGGCAACGGGTTACTGTGGGTCCTGCTTCTGGCGCTTTGCCACAGGGGGGTCGCCCAGGACACCACTGCCACCGCCTTCCCCCGGCAAACGGACTCAACGAAGATCATTCATCTGTTGAACGCCGATGTGCTGCTGGGCATCCAGCCCCATGGAAATGATTCGGCGCAGATGCAGAAACTGATCGGGAACGTGCGGCTGACACAGGGCGGAACGATCTTCACCTGCGACAGCGCCCTGCAAAACCTTACGGACAATACCATAGACGCCTATGGCCATATTCACATTAACCAGGCCGATACCATCAACACCTATTCGGATTTCCTGCACTACGTGGGCAATACCAAGGTAGCCACCCTCCGGAAGAATGTGAGGATGACCGACGGACGGATGGTGCTGACGACCAATCTGCTGAATTATGACATGACCAGTCATGTAGGCAGCTACATGAACGGCGGCAAACTGGTGAACGAGAGTACCGTGCTCACCAGTGAGCGCGGATACTATTATGCCGATACGAAGGACGCCTATTTCAAAAGGGATGTACAGCTCGTGGATCCGCAATACACCCTGGCCACCGATACCCTGCTCTACAATACCAACACGCGGATCGCCACCTTTATGGCACCCACAACCATCAATACCGGCTCTTCCATCATCCATACTACCTGCGGTTATTACAACAGGGTGGAGAACTATGCCCATCTCTGCGATCGTTCCACGATCATCGACAGCACCCGGATACTGACTGCCGACAGCATGAATTACACCAAAAACACCGGGATCGGCATCGCTTATGGGAATGTGATATGGACCGATACCGCCAAAAAAATGACGGTACTCGCCAACTACGCAGTCTCCAACCAGTTGAATAAAACGATCATGGCCACACGCCAGCCGCTCATGATCCTCCAGCGCAAGACAGATTCACTTTTTCTGGCGGCGGACACCTTGTTTTCCGGACCCCTCATACTGCCGGCAGGCACAGCCGCCAAAATGAAAAACGCTCCTGCGGCACGCACCCCTACCGTCAACGACACCACCCTGCATGTTACGGATACTGCCCTCCATGCTGGGGATACCACGTTGTCTGCCGGGGATCATCTTCCTGCAACCAGGAGCACCAAAGACGCCGCTGCCTCGCACGTCCACAATAGGGTCAACCATACCCTACCACCCTTAACAGATACAACCCTCCGGCATAAAGACAGCACCCTGCCAAAAGACAGCACCCTGCACCCGGCAGCTGCAGGCCACCGTCCGTTACATCCGGGGGACACCCCGGTACATTTTAAAGACAGTACCTTGTCAGCTATCGATACCATCCCTGTGTCCGGTACCCTTCCCGCCGCGCAACAGGATACCGGCTTATACCCGCGGGTACCGGCCATGCCTACCGGAAAGCCAACCCTGTCTTCCGAAGATTCTGCCTCGGCAGACACCACATTACCCCATCAGGGGGTGAAGGCGGTGAAAGCACCGAAGGCTATCTCACAGGACAGCACCGCAAAAAACCGGCCCGCCGCCTTGCCGGGCGATACTACCAAAATGAGGTATGTCAAGGCCTATCACCATGTACGGTTGTTTTCTGATTCCCTGCAGGGCGTTTCCGACAGTCTTTATTATTCCGACCTGGATTCAGCCTTCCGTTTCTATAAAGACCCGGTGCTATGGACCGGGCAAACACAACTCACGGGGGATACGATCGTGCTGCTCACCCGCGACCAACAGGCGGACCGCATCCTGTTGCAACAACATGGCATGATCATCAACCAGGTAGGTCCGGGTACTTACAACCAGATCAAAGGCACTTTTATTACGGGCTTTTTTGCCGACTCCAATCAGCTGAAGTGGATGCAGGTAAACGGCAACGCGGAAAGCATGTATTACGCCCAGGATGACCAGGGCGCTTTCGTGGGCGGAAACCGCACCACCTCTGCCAAGATCAACCTTTACTTTAAGGGGAGCCAATTAAACAAAGTGGTGTTTCTGAAAGACGTGGACGGCACTTTTCTGCCACCCACTAAAATACCGGCAGAAGACAAAGAACTAAAAGGCTTTCGCTGGGAAGTAGACCGGCGGCCGAAATCAAAAACCGATTTGATGCAGCGTGAGGTGATACAGCCCAAACCCACGCTTACCAGCCCCTCTCCCCCGAATTAGACACTGCAGAATTTGCCGGGTGCCGCCGCGATCAGATACGCGTGTATTGACAGCCAGATCGCTCAGGTCGAAGGATCAATGGACAACGTTGTTCTGCCGAGATCACAGGGTAACATCATGTACTTAACATGACGTGCTATCGTCATGCGCCAATAAGCGCGATCGTCATGCGTCAACATGACCCATTAATATATTCAGGTGGGTTTCCTGGATAAAATTCCGAAGAGAAGCAGTATCCATCCGGCGATAAAGAAAAGGCCACCGACGGGCGTAATGATCCCCACGGCAGGGGTTATCACCTTATCGGCCGCTTTGAGCGCGGTGATCAGATAAAGGGACCCCGAGAAAAGCACAATGCCGATGATAAAAAAAAGCCCCGCCAGCGATAGCAGCTTTCCCGGGAACCAGGCATATAAAATTCCTACCGACAGCAGCGCGAACGTATGATAAAATTGATACTTCACACCCGTCTCATAGATATCAAGCACATCAGGCGTCACGACGGCCTTCACACTGTGCGCGCCAAAGGCGCCAATGATCACAGCAAGCGCGCCAAACAGCGCGGCAATAATCAGGTAGGGTCTATGCATGCGTATATTTTATTTGTAAATAAGGAAAGGTCGGAGGTCACAGGATTAATCGTTAACTGCGCCTGCTGATAAAAAAAACGTCGTTCGTTCAGTTTTGTTTCCACGTACTCCCGAAGGGCATCGTCATCAAGGTCCCTGATCAGCGGGCGCTCATGCCTCCACCGCTTCAGGCGGTCCACCATTACCTCCACCGGCGCGTCCAGCCATATCGTCAGGCCTTCGTTGTTCATGACGACCATGTTATCAAAAAAGCACGGTACGCCGCCGCCGCAAGATACGATAAAGTGCTCGTTTTGCAGGATCTCATGCAGCTTATCGCGCTCCAGTTCACGAAAATAGGCCTCCCCTTTCCGGGCGAAGATATCCGGAATGCTCATCCCTGCATCCTTTACGATCTCTTCATCCAGATCGATCAGCGGAACATTCATGCCGGCAGCGAGCCTGCGCCCCCAGTAGGTTTTTCCGCTTCCCATAAATCCCAGGAGAAAAACTTTCATATTAAAGGCTTTCGTATGATGTTATTTAAATCCGCTGATTCCCGTGATGTCCTGCCCGGTAATTAACAGGTGAATGTCATGGGTACCTTCATATGTGATCACGCTTTCCAGGTTCATCATATGACGCATGATGGAATATTCTCCCGTGATCCCCATGCCCCCCAGTATCTGCCTTGCTTCCCGCGCAATATGGACGGCCATGTTACAGGAGTTCCTTTTGGCCATGGACACCTGTGCCGCAGAGGCTTTGCCCTCGCTTTTCAATGCGCCCAGCCGCCAGTTCAGCAGCTGGGCTTTCGTGATCTCGGTAATCATCTCGGCCAGTTTCTTTTGTTGCAATTGAAAGGAGGCGATCGGTTTTCCGAACTGTATCCGCTGTTTTGCATACCGGAGCGCCGTATCATAACAATCCATCGCGGCGCCCACCGCCCCCCAGGCGATCCCGTAACGGGCCGAATCCAGGCAACTGAGCGGCCCGCGGAGCCCCTCCACCTCTGGAAGGATGTTCTCTTTGGGTATTTTCACATTATCAAAGACCAGTTCCCCGGTGGCACTCGCCCTGAGACTCCATTTGCCCGTGGTCTCAGGCGTCGAGAAACCTTCCATACCCCGCTCGGCGATCAGGCCCCGAATATTATTTTGTTCATCTTTGGCCCATACGACCGCAATATCCGCAAAGGGCGCGTTGGAGATCCACATTTTGGAGCCATTCAGCACCACATGATCACCCTGATCTTTAAAACGGGTCACCATACCGGCGGGGTCCGACCCATGGTCCGGCTCGGTCAGCCCAAAACATCCCATGATCTCCCCTGCCGCCAGCCTGGGAAGATACTTTTGTTTTTGCTGCTCGCTGCCAAAGCTGAAAATGGGGAACATGACCAGGGAACCCTGTACCGACGCGGTGGAGCGGATACCGCTGTCACCGCGTTCCAGCTCCTGCATCATCAGCCCGTAAGCAGTATAATCAAGCCCTGCCCCGCCATATTCCGGAGGGATAAAGGGCCCAAAGCATCCCGCGGATGCAAGGCCTTTTAAGACCTGGTGCGGGAATTCGGCCCGCTGGCAATAATCTTCTATGATCGGCGAAATTTCTTTTTTAACCCACTGGCGCACCGATTCCCGGACAAGTTTTTGCTCATCTGTCAACAGCGCGTCCACCAGGAAATAATCCGGTGACTGGAAAAGATCTTCAGACATAGCGTAAGTTTTCGTAAACTCGTGTTTGGTGTATTGAAAGACGAAAATACAAAAGAAATACGAGGCCGGAATATGGTCTTCCTGCTTCCCATCCCTGTCTCCATTCCGCGGAATGCTAACTGCCAATAACACAACATCATTAAAGAGCCGGAAGAGAGCATCCCCCATAGAGGCGTATCATACCCATGCCTGAATTTGGCATGAATTGCCGACTAAATCCTGCCTTAATAACTTTATCACCGACTTATCACTAAAAATCATAATTAATCACCGCGCATAGTTATTACTTAGCAAAAGAGGTTATACATTTGCACTGATGTTAACGATTCGTCATTTGAAAGAAAACCCGGAAGGGCGAAGAACAACTTAAATCCTGGAATAGGTAATCTGAATGCAGGGTTTTCGGTGGCGAATGTTTTTCGTAAACAAATCATTTTTTTGAAGCGATCGGTTCCGTAACAATCTGTACAAGTACATCTCATTTGTATACCAGGCCGGCGGGGTCCAAAATATATTCAACAAGAATGATTTACCATTAGCCCGTAATTCCGCGTTTCAACATAACAAGACATATCCGCTGGAAATTCGCTTACTATTTTTCAAACATCGTTCACCGGGCTTTTTAGCGCCCGGATTCCACTTATTTGATACAGGATTTAAAAAAAATCATTAGCACGATAACCCATCTCATGGTCACGCATTCCTAAAGAGAGTCCGCTTTGCAAATATTCTACCCAAATATCGAACTTCATCTCCTGCTCCGCCAATGGAGCAAAAAGCCTAAGAATCCAATCTAAAGGCAAGCCAAAAGATTAAAATATATTGGTTGATACAGGCTGCCGGGACGCTTTTGCGTCCCCGGCATATGCCTGGCTCCAGGCCCGTTTCTGCCAACGGGCGCTTCGGCGATGTCTTTACCCGTTAAACATCCGCCAAATCTTCCTATTCATCAACATTCAGACTACATGAAAAAAATAATACTTTTCATAATGGGTTATGTATGCATTTCATCATCACTATATGCACAACAGGGCCTCCGTAATATAATATCAGGTAATGTGTTTTCAATCACTAATGACGATCCGTTGGTCGGAGCGACTGTATTTTTAAAAAAAGAAAATACATCTGCGGTGACGGATTCAGCAGGCCATTTTAGCATCAAAATAACTAAAGTTCCTGACACATTGATTATTTCTCTTATTGGATATCAAAGAAAAGAGAAATACATAATTAGCCCTTCTATTAGTCCCCTAAAAATAAGACTGGCAAAATCAAATACCCAGCTTCAGGCAATCACAGTAAGCACCGGTTATCAGAAGATGCCTAAAGCCCGTGTTACAGGATCATTTGATTTTATAAACAACAAATTACTTAACAGAAGTGTAGGCACTAATATCTTAGATCGTATTGAGAATCTGTCTCCCGGCATTTTGTTTAACCA
>DASULB010000559.1:0-4416 GCA_036278455.1 Chitinophagaceae bacterium
CCCGCCAAGCCGGCTCAGGCAGTGTTAAAGGCAGCCGAAAAGCACCGAAAAGCGAAAGGGTATTTGGGATAGGCATCTGAAGGCAAACGACTTTCAGGGAAAAACAGCGCACGTCAGCCTGATCCCGCCCCCTCCGGCCACGGGCGTCAGGCAACCGCATACCCTCCGCGATCAGGAACAGCGTTGTCAGTGACGAAAATCAAAGAAGAAAAAAAGGAAAAAGGAGATAGAGCAGTAGACGAAGAAACAGGAAAAACTATCCCTTTCAGCGGGTCGCAGCACACACATTCAACCCGGCAAAACCTATTTGGAAAGCAGGACGGTGGCATAGGCCATCACCCCTTCCTCCCGTCCCACAAAACCCATCTGTTCAGTGGTGGTGGCTTTAATACCGACATCTCCGGCGGTGGTGCACGTGACGGCCGCGATGCAAGTCTTCATTTCCGGGATATAGGGTTTTATCTTGGGTTCCTGTAAACATACGGTGGAATCGATGTTCACGACGTGATATCCTTTACGCTTGATCAGTGACACGGTTTGCTGCAAAAGGATCTTGCTGTCGATGTTTTTGTAGGCCGGATCCGTATCCGGGAACTGTGTGCCGATATCCTCTAATCCTGCGGCGCCCAGCAAAGCGTCGCATATGGCATGCAGCAAGACGTCCGCGTCGCTGTGCCCGGTTGCACCTTTGTGGTGAGGGATGTGTATCCCCCCCAGCATAAAAGCCTTTCCCTCCTCCAACTGATGAAAATCCACTCCCAAGCCTGTCCTGATCGTCGTCATTTAAAAACAATTAATTTTGGTTATTTGACTTGCCCAAATCAAAGAGCAGGGAGAAACGCAGGGTATTGGACAACGGGTTGCGCTGAACGCCGCTGCCCGATGGCACAAGGTAGGAAAAATTAATGCCCAGCGAATTGTATTTAAGCCCCAGTCCAAGCGTAAAATATTTACGATCTCCCTTGTGTTTGTTCTCGTTAAAGTAACCCGCCCTGACGGCGAACAGGTTATTATACCAGTATTCGACGCCCGCGGAATACATGAGTTCATTGATCTCTTCATGAAATCCGCCGGGCGCATCCGTAAAGGAATGAAAAATGCCACTGACGACGCTTTGATCAAGATAAGCCGGATTGCCATCCGCGTCCAGCATACCGGTATCGGGGGTCGGTACCAGCAATTTATTGATGTCTATCTCAAAAGTGATCTTGTTATATTCATCGAACTGCTCCGTATAGGCGCCGCCTATGCCCAGATTGGTGGGAATGAAATTCTTGAACTGGCCGTTATCGGAATAGGATATTTTTGTCCCGATGTTGGTGATGGTCAGCCCAAAATTCCAGGTGCCGGATTGCCCGCCGGTATAATCGGTCTCGCTGGTATAGAACCCGCTAATGTCTCCGGCAACGGCCTGCCCCGCCTTGAAGGTAGTCGTCCCCTGGCTGCTGCCGCCCGCCAGGTTGGAATAAATATAACGCAACGCCACCCCCATGGACCAGTTATCAGACAACTTCCTGGCATAGCCCATGTCAAATGAAAATTCCCTGGGATGAAAATTCCCCTGGGGCTGCCCTAATATATTGGTGAACTGTACATTACCCAGGTCAAAATACCTGAGGGAAGCACCCACCGCCTGCATATCATCCAGCTGCTTATATCCGCTGAGGTAGGCCAGAAAGACATCATTCACCAGATCCGTCAGCCAGGGAGTATAGGTCACCGACGCCCCCGCGTCGTTTTTGGCGAAGGGAAGCTTGGCCAGGTTCCAGTAGACCGCATTGGCATCAGGGGAGAGGGCGATGCCCGCATCGCCCATGGACCCGCTGCGCGCATCCGGCGAAATCCTCAGAAAAGGCACCGCCGTATTGATCGCATTTTGTCTGCCATCGAGGTTATCGGTGGATATTCCTTGTCCATACGCCAATTCACAGCATCCGACCACCATGATGGTACAGAACAGGTACAGGAGCGCTTTATGCATTAATGATTTTGTTTTCAACAAAACGTAAAAATAATGGTTAATTAATAATTTTCCACCACAGATTTCCTAAGGCCCTTCCAAAAGACCGTTTTACCCTGGCAGGCAAAATAGATAAGAGGCCTTCAACCGCACCATCCTCTTTAGGAGACAAGGCTTTCGCCCGTTTGTACGTAATCCCTGAAAAACGATGATCGCCTGGTTTTATTGTAACCCGCCGGGATGACAACACCGGACCATCCGGAATAATCATCATAAAATACCCTGACATATATTAATTTTACTATATGCAACCTCTTGCCGGGTAATCATCTGCAGGTCAAAGGAATTGAACAAAGACGTGATTTTGAAAACTTTCTGTTGAATGCAAAACATTTTCTGCTAAAAGCGCCCATTTGGGGGATAACCTTCCCCGGGAGCTTCCCATCCGCCAACCATTTATTTTGTAGAAACAAACAAAATAAAAAAATTACATTTGCGTTAGTAATAACGATTAAACGCCGTATCTCAATGAAAGCATCTCAACATATTGTAATCGGTGCCTTTGTGGTATTTCTGATAGCGGGAGTCACCTCCTGCAGTCTTGTCAAGAAAAAGTACCAGAAATCTTCCGCTACGGGATGGAATTACAACGATCCGAAATGGGGAGGGTTCTATGTGCCGAAAAATGTGGAGGAGAAGACAGGCCCCGGTTTGGTGTTCGTTCAGGGTGGTACCTTTTTAATGGGGGCCACCGAGCAGGACGTGATGGGTTATTGGAACAACATTCCCCGCCGGGTCACCGTTCCTTCCTTTTATATTGACGAAACCGAAGTATCCAATGTCAATTACCGCGAATATACCTATTGGCTGAGCAGGGTGTTTGGCAACTCCTATCCCAAGGTTTATTTCCATGCACTGCCCGATACGCTGGTATGGAGAAGCCAGCTGGCCTACAACGAGCCCCTGGTAGAGTATTATTTCCGTCATCCCGCCTACAACGATTTTCCGGTGGTTGGTGTTACCTGGGAACAGGCTAACCAATACTGCAAATGGCGTTCCGACAGGGTGAACGAGATGTTGCTGATCAAGGCGGGAATCCTCTCCCAGACTGACGTCAACAACGAACAGGACGACAATAATTTTGATACCAAGGCCTATCTCTACGGCTTGTACGACGGTACACCCGGAAAAGCAATGCAATCTCGCAAGACGCCCTATAAGAATCCCGACGGATCTCCCCGCAGGATCAAGTTTTCCGATGGTGTGGTACTGCCGGATTACCGGCTGCCGACCGAAGCGGAATGGGAATACGCCGCATTGGCCTATATCGGCCAGAACCCCGATCCCTCCCGCAAGGAAGGGAAGCAGGGAGAGGACATGATCATGAACCGGCAGGTATATCCCTGGGCCGCCAACCCCAACGGGTTGCGGGATCCCCGCAGGGGTGCCTGGCAGGGCCAGTTTCTCGCGAACTTCAAGATCGGTTCCGGTGATAACATGGGTGTGGCAGGTGGTCTGAATGACCGCGCCTCCATACCGGGCCCCGTAAAATCATTTTATCCCAACGCCTTCGGACTGTATAACATGGCCGGCAACGTCAGCGAATGGGTGGCAGATGTCTACCGTCCGCTCTCTCCCACGGAAGTGAGTGATTTCAGCCCTTTCCGCGGAAATGTGTTTCATGATATCTACCGTGACAAGGACGGACAGATCGAAAAAGACAGCCTCGGAAGGTTGAAGACGATCATCGAACCCGATTCTGTCGCCGCAAAGCACTGGAACTATGGTCATGCCGATTTGCGTAATTACATGGACGGTGATTCCCTGTCCGACGTCACTTACGCCTATGCGCAAACCACGCTGGTCAACAATAAAAGCCGGGTGATTAAAGGCGGCTCCTGGAATGACCGTCCGTATTGGCTTTCCCCGGGCGCCCGCCGTTTTATGCAGCAGGACAGGGCCAGCAATACCGTCGGCTTCCGTTGCGCCATGAATCGTGTGGGCAGCCAGCAGGGCAATGGGTTCAAGACGGGCAATTATTTCCGTACGCCCCGGGCCAAAAGGTAATCTGAACGAATAAAAGAACTGCAAAATAAATAATCATATTGATTACAAATCCCGGCATGACTTCGCCGGGATTTTTTTATTTTTATCCCAAAATAGTGCTTTGAATACCGAGGACCTTTATGAGATCTATTTGCGTCATTCTACCGTACAGACCGATACCCGGAAACTGCGGGAAGGAGATCTGTTTTTTGCGCTGAAAGGACCCAATTTTAACGGGAACAGCTTTGCGGAAAAAGCCCTCGAGGCGGGTGCCGCTTATGCGGTGATCGATGAAGAGGCTTACCGGACCCATGAGCGGATGATCCTGGTAAGCGACTCCCTGGAGGCACTTCAGATGCTGGCCCGTCATCACCGGGACCAATTTCACATACCCTTCATTGCCATTACCG
>DASULB010000560.1:0-7894 GCA_036278455.1 Chitinophagaceae bacterium
AGCGTCTCAGTGCCATTGACCGCATTTACGACGACATCGAAGATAAACTTTCCTTCCTGCGGGATTTTGACGGTAAAACAGGGATCCTGGCGTTGCAACGCATCAAAGAAAAAAACGACGCGCTTACGATGGAAGGGGCTTATGATATTTCACATTAAGCAGCAATAATTGACAATATTAAGCTAACAAAACAAACCGTGATGCGGAAACGAAAGATAATGATGGGGGCTTTGTTAGCAGGGACCGTGATCATGTTCCTGCCTGCGATGGTATGTGCACAAGGAACGGCCGGTAGCGTGAGCGGGCTGCATGGGGTGCTGGATCATCTCTACGATCAGATGATCCCCCTTTGCAGCAGGCTGATCAGCGTGGGCCGGGGAATAGCTGGTTTTGCAGCTATCTGGTATATCGCGTCCCGCGTATGGCGGCACATCGCCAGGGCGGAACCCATAGACTTTTACCCCTTGTTCAGGCCATTTGTGCTCGGGTTCTGCGTGATGATATTTCCTTCTGTGCTGGCGATGATCAATGGCGTGCTGCAGCCCACTGTTACGGCGACTGCTGCGATGGTCGAAGGATCAGACAAAGCCATCACCGTGTTGCTCAAAGAAAAGGAGGACGCGGTGAAACAGACGGATGCCTGGCAAATGTATGTCGGGGCAACGGGCAGTGGTAACCGGGACCGGTGGTATAAATACACCCATGATGGTGCCGATCCATCCGGAGAAGGTTTGTTCCAGGGTATCGGGGATGACCTCAAATTTGCCCTTGCCAAGGCGTCTTATAATTTTCGTAATTCTGTCAAGGAGTGGATGAGTGAGGTGCTGGAGATATTGTTTGAAGCAGCTTCCCTTTGCATCGACACGTTGAGGACCTTCCAGCTTATCGTGCTGGCCATACTGGGTCCGCTGGTCTTTGGCCTGGCTGTCTTTGACGGGTTCCAGCATACGCTCACTGCCTGGCTGGCGCGATACATCAATATCTTTTTATGGCTGCCGGTGGCCAACATATTTGGCAGCATCATCGGTCAGATCCAGGAAAAGATGCTGGAGATCGATATTGCGCAACTTCAGTCCCAGGGGGACACCTTCTTCAATTCAACGGATACCGCCTATCTCGTATTTCTGGTCATTGGTATCATAGGCTATTTCACTGTGCCCTCCGTAGCCAATTATATCGTACATGCCGGCGGCTTCGGCGCCCTGCACTACAGGACAAACAGCCTGTTCTACCAATCCTCCCGAGTGTCCGTCAACACAGCATCCCATGGTGCCGGCATGGCCGCGGGCGCCATGGGGCATGGGGTGGGAAGGATAGCCGGGGCAGTGGCGGGCGCCGGCGCTTCCCCTTCTTTTTCCGGTGCCGCATCCTCCCATGGTTCGGGGTACATGGAAGACAGGTTGCGGGGCAATGGATAGCATTGATTACAGATTAAACCTTTTTGTACACGATCAATAAATGGCAGGATGATGTTCGAAAAAATGAAAAATATTGATACGGCCTTCAGGCACATGCGTGACTTTACGATCGTAATGATCGTGGGATGCACGTTTATTTCCGGGTTCACTTTGTACAAGAGTTTCCGGATGGTGCAGGTGATGCAAAACAAGATCTATATCCTCGCGCAGGGCAAAGTGCTGGAGGCTTTCGCCTCGAACAGGAAAGCCAACATCCCGGTAGAGGCAAGAGATCATGTAAAGACGTTTCACCGGCTGTTCTTTACCCTTGATCCTGATGAAAAGGTCATTAAGGCCAACATCACCAAGGCCTTGTACCTGGCCGACGCTTCGGCCAAAAGGCAGTATGATAACCTGCGCGAAAGCGGCTATTACGCATCGGTTATATCAGGGAACATCTCCCAGCGTATCAAAGTGGACAGCGTAGCCGTGGACACTGATCATTATCCCTATTACTTCCGCTGTTACGCGACAGAGCGCATCATCAGAACCACTGCAACGGTATTCCGTAGCCTCCTTACCGAAGGCTACCTCCGCAATGTATCCCGGAGCGATAACAATCCCCATGGATTTCTGATAGAAAAGTGGCGTATCCTTAAAAATAAAAATTTAAAAGTGATACACAAATAGGTAATGGGATAAAATAATTCTGGTTGGACTAAAGCATTTGATTAAAGCAAAAGTCTTTTTTACATGATCAATCAATTACCAATAGTGATGACCTCCTTATTCAACAAAAGAAAACGTACAAGTGTGACAGACCTGCAAAACGAGCGGCCGCGGATCATCAAGAGACTGGAGGAGTCCTGTATCCGCCTGCAAAGGAGCTTTGCGGAGTGGATGCAGGGAAAGAGCGAGCGGCTTTCAAAGCAGGGCAAATTGACGCTGCTTTTGCTGTTTATTCTGTTAAGCAGCGGTTTCAGCCTCTATGTGCTCGCTGAAGGTTTATGGATCAAATACACCACCAAGCAGGCCGGTGTATTTCAGCTAAGCCGGATTAAAACGCCGTTAACGCCCGTAAAACATGGAAGGAAGGAGGGTGTAGGGAATATAAGGGATGGCCCGGTGTTGAGTAAAATAGAATATCGGGAAATACACCGCATTAAACTTTATATGGACAGTTTATCGCACAGTCCATTAAACAGTTCAGGAAGAAGCCTGTATGACAGCATTTCGAGAAAGCGACCAGGGCTGATGGACAGCCTTCGACTCGTGGAACACCTATACCCTTCACAAACTAAATAACTTATTATGGAACAGACGAAATCTATTACGATCACACCCTCCCACAGGACGATCCGGCAGCGCAAATTTTTTATGGCCCTGCCTGTACTGGTAGTTCCCTTCCTGACGCTCATTTTTTGGGCGCTCGGGGGCGGAACGGTTGGTAAAGCCGCTTCCTCCAGGCCGGTGAAAAATGGTTTTGACCTGCAGTTACCCGCGGCCTACGTTAAAGACAAGCCCGGATTGAATAAAATGAGTTATTACGCCTTGGCAGAAAAGGACACTGCTTCTTTCAGGAAGCAGCAGAAGCGGGACGCCTATTATGAGTCATTGTCCTATCCGGCTTCCGGCCGGGAAGAAGATTTGGTACAGGACAACGCTGTGGCGTCAGCACCATCGGGAAATGAATCCCCCGAAATGTCCTCAGGCCTTGGGAAACCTGAGATTCCAGCCGAAACCAGGGTGTACCAGAAGCTTCGGCAGCTCAACAGGCTGATAGATCAACCCGATACTCCGTCAAGATTTGCGGACGTTTCCGCCGAAAATCCGGGCGTTCCGGAGCAGCCAGCAAATCAGTCCCTCCCTTTTAACAGCGCCCCTGCGGACCGCATGCAACAAATGATGCCGCATATGCAGGGAGCCACCGATGAGGATACTGAAATGGTGCAGATCAACAGGATGTTGGAGAAGATCCTGGACATCCAGCATCCCGGACGTGTGGAAGAAGAACTCAAACAGCAGTCGGAAAAGTTGAATGGGCCGGTGTTTGCCGTATCCGCAAGAAGAGAAAAAGGCGACATTTCTTTTTGGGGAGATGCTTTTACAAATAACACTGATGATGATGCAGCAACTAAAGGTGAGCAGACCTCCCACTTTTATGCCTTGAAGGAAACTGACCACCCCAAAACAGCGCATGCTATTAAGGCGGTCATATACGGAGATCAAAGTATCGTAAATGGGGCTACCGTCAAACTCAGTCTCTCGACCGATATTTATATCAATGATCTCCGTATTCCCCGGGATTATTTTATTTACGGGCTGGCTTCCCTGCGGAGAGACCGGCTGCAAATTACCATCACGAGCATCCGCTATAAAGATTTCCTTTTTCCGGTAAACCTGTCCGTCTATGATCTGGATGGGATAAAAGGCATCCATATTCCCGGCGGCCTTACGCGTCAGGCCGCCAAGCAATCAGCCAGCCAGGCTATGCAGACCATCCGCTTGCAGACCCTTGACCCTTCCATAGGCGCCGAGGCTGCCTCCGCCGGGATATCGACGGTACGGAACCTGCTGGGTAAACACATCAGGGTAGTCAGGGTGACCGTCAAATCAGGATACCGGGTACTGCTGAAGGATCAGCGGCAGGCTACGTCAATAAGGCCTACCTTATATCAATAGAGCCCAGGGACTTCGTGTGTTCATTCAACCATTTCAACCTTAAAAATCTTAATTATGAAAAGGATCAATATAACAACGATCACCGTTGTGATGCTTATTTTGACAAGCATCTCCCTATATGGGCAAGGGACCGGCGTGCCGCCGGTTACCCTCATCCGGCCTTATCATCTGGGCATTGCCTGCTTAAAGACAACCAACCTGGTGTTTCCATATGCCATCAAAAGCGTGGACCGGGGAAGCGAGGCCATTATGGCGCAAAAAGCTGCCGGGGTAAATAATGTACTACAGATCAAGGCGGCAAAAAGGGATTTTGAGCCCACCAACCTGACGGTTATCACAGGGGATGGCCATTTGTATTCCTTTCTGCTGCATTATGCGGGTAATCCCGCCAGGCTTAATCTGGTGTTCGGACGGGCCGGTGTCGGGGCGGATAGTGGTCTTCATTCCAGGAACAGGCCTGTCCTGTTTAACGCTGGGGATTATAATCAGGCGGAGATAGAAGAAACTGCTTTGATAGTGGCAGGTAAAACAAGAACAGTGTATGGGGTAAAGGAAAAAAGCGACGGGATGAAGCTCGCTCTGACTGGCTTGTTTATCGGCGACGGGGTGATGTATTACCAGATTGTGCTGGAAGACAGATCTGCTATTGATTACGATATCGGTGGTTTCCGTTTTTTGATCCTTGATGAGCACCGCTATAAGCGCACCGCCTCCCAGGAAACGGAGATCAGGCCGCTCTATATTCAAAATGATACCTGTACGATTAAAAGCGAATCCGGTCGTTGTGTAGTTTTTGCTTTACCAAAGCAGACGCTGCCGGAGAGAAAATATCTCCTTATCCGTCTCCAGGAGAAAAACGGCGGCAGGGACCTGGCACTAAAAGTGCACAGCCATAGATTGATGAAAGCCCAACAGGTTTTGCGATAAAGCAATTTGCTCGATTTTAAGCATCCATAGACTGAGCAGCGGCTGGAACCAGTATCTCCATCATAAACATTCCGTCAAGCTTGCAATGGGTCATATTGACCATTATCATTGCATCATGGATTTTATGCCGGTTAACTATTCCGGACGGATTGTGCATCATCATCATATGAGAATCAGCTGATTCTCACGCGTAAACGAAATGGGGTTATGAAAGGCATGTTTTACTGGAAGAATCCAATAAGTACTTTGCCCTACTTTTGACCCTAAAATGCAACAACCATTCCTTTGCCTAAATCCTCACATGCCGGTACACGTTAGATTAGTTTGGAATCCGGAAATTTCGTATTTTCGATAAAGGAAACAGCCACCGTTCGCGTCCATATCCATGAAACTTCTTTGGTAGAGGGAAACAATCTTATCCGGTAAACTGATACTCTCAATGATGTTCACTGCGCGATTCCATTCATCAATCCAAAACTTCGCATATGAAAGGCCTTCTTTTACACAGTTCCCTGCCCTTATTGCTACTTTTGCCGGCATCCGGCGTCTTTGCACAAACACATCTTGCAGGCACCGTCAGGGATAAAAATACCGGCAGCAGCATCAGCAGTACCACGGTGCTCATCCCTGGGACTGCCGAGGGCACCTACACCGATACACGGGGGAACTTCAACATGACCACCCATCACCCGCTGCCTTTCAGTCTGGTCTTTTCCGCCATCGGATACCGTTCGGATACTTTACAGGTAACCGCGGCGTCTGACGGGTTGGAAATTACCTTGTCCCCCACCCGCGTACTGGGAAGGGAAATCGTAGTGGCCGCCAGCCGCGTACCGGAAAACATCTTAACCTCCCCGGTATCTATTGAACACATCGGATTACAGGAAATCAACCAGGCCCCGGCAGCGGATTTCTATGACCTCATGGGTCATGTAAAAGGTGTGGACATGGTGACCTCCGGTCTCCTTTTCAGCACGCCTACTACCCGCGGTTTCGCCGGCAGTGGCAATGTGGGACTGAACCAGTTTGTAGATGGCATGGACAACCAGGCACCGGGACTCAACTTTTCCGTCGGTAATGTAGTGGGCCTCAGTGAACTGGATATCGCTAATATCGAATTGCTGCCAGGCGCGGCCTCGGCGCTGTATGGTGCCGGCGGCACCAACGGCACGCTTTTGCTGACCAGCAAGGATCCTTTCCAGTATCAGGGGCTGAGCGCACTGGTAAAAGGAGGCGTCATGCATTTGAATGATCCGCAGCACAAAGCCACGCCTTATCAGCAATACGCCGTTCGCTATGCCAAAGCCTTCAATAATAAATTCGCCTTTAAGGTGAATGCCGATTATACCAAGGCCTACGACTGGATCGCTTCGGATTACAGCGATTATGACAAAACCCATTTTACCGTAAAAGCCGGTGATCGCCGGAGCGATCCGGCCTATAACGGTGTCAACGTTTACGGGGATGAATCCAGCGCCAACATCCTGGACATCGCCCAGGGGCTGGCGCAGGCAGGGGCCATCCCTCCCGCCGCTGTAGGCCTTGTCCCCAACCAGGTCGTCACCCGGACGGGATACGATGAAAAAGACCTGGTCGACTATAATACCTTTAACCTGAAACTGGGCGGCACGCTGGCCTATAAGATCACCCCCGGCATCAAGGCGACACTGGAAGCCCATTGGGGACAGGGCACCACCGTTTATACCGGCACGGACCGGTATTCACTGAAAAAATTCAACATCGGCCAATATAAATTGCAGCTGGACGGCAAACATTTTATGCTGCGCGCCTATACAACCCAGGAAGATGCCGGGGACGCTTACAACGCCACCGCCCTCGGGCAATTGATGAATGAGGGATGGAAACCAAGCTATGATCCCGCCAACCCCACGGGCTCCTGGTTCATCCAATATACGAGCGCCTTTTTGCTGGCTAAAGGGATGGGCTCCACGGATGAAAAAGCCCATCAGTCCGCCCGCGCGTTTGCGGATAACGGGATGCCGCAGCCGGGGACAGCGCGTTTTAACAGACTGAAGGATTCAGTGAGCAGGATATCCATTCCCAAGGGCGCCTTGTTCACCGATAAATCAAGCCTGTACCATTATGACGGGCTATATGATTTTACCGGCCAGATCCCTTTTGTCTCCCTCCAGATCGGGGGCAGTTACCGGTCCTACCGGCTCAATTCCGACGGAACAATTTTCGATGATAAAAATAAAAAGATCACCATCGGCCAATGGGGCCTGTTTGCACAGGCGGCCAAAAAACTGTTGCATGACCGGGTTAAACTGACCGGGGCCATCCGTTATGATAAAAACGATAATTTCGAAGGGAAATGGACGCCCAGGATCGCAGCGGTATTTACCGTAGCACCGGAGAACAATATCCGCGTCTCCTACCAGACCGGCTATCAACTGCCCACCAACCAGGACCAATATATTGATCTTTTGGTCCAGCAGGGACGGCTGATCGGAGGATTACCAGCGATGATTGCTAAGTACAACCTCAATGGTAATCCCGGCTTCCTGGTGCCGGTCGTCGAAGCGTATGGCGATAAGTATCTGCAGGAATATGCCGCTAACCTGCAGGCGGGCGACGGAGACGGTGTGGCCAGCTATAAAGCGGCAGTGGCGGCGGAGACTACCTTAAAAGATGATAAAGGCAACTATCAGCTCTACCGGTTTAAGCCGCTGAAGCCCGAAAGCGTACATTCCTTTGAGGTGGGTTATCGCGGCATCATCGGGAAGAAACTGATGCTGGACGCCTATGTATATTCCAGCAATTATACCGACAAGCTGGTGTCCATCTTCGTGGTCCAGCCCGCAGGCGGGGCCCAACCGATCCAGGGCACCGGTGATCCGAACAAGTATTACGGGCCGCAACTCATA
>DASULB010000561.1:0-22168 GCA_036278455.1 Chitinophagaceae bacterium
AGATTGGCGGACAGAATCCGCCCGCTTATGAGTTCGCCGCCAACATGCTTAAAGAAGCCAAGAAATTGGATCCGCACCGGTTATGTTCTTATGCTTCCAATTCCCTGGAGAACACACCTGGCAAGGATGTTTCCGGATTAATGGATTTTGTGGAATGGAATGAATATTACGGGAGCTGGTATAAAGGCACCGTGCAGGATATGGAAAATAATCTGGAGGAGATCCACAAGGCTTTCCCCGAGAAACCCATCGTGATCTCCGAATACGGATGGTGCCGTTGTACGCCGGACCGCAAAGTAGGGGACCCCAAAAAGATCGAGGTCCTGAAATCAAACGATGAGGTCTTCCGCAAGCATGATTATGTAGCAGGGCTCATCTTCTTTTGTTACAATGATTACCGGACGCATGTGGGGGACAAGGGACTGGGTGTTCTGAAACAGCGCGTCCACGGCGTGGTGGACCTGCATGGCGCCAGAAAACCTTCTTTTGATGTATTGCGTCATGAATCAGGACCTGTATCATCACTCAATTGCTGGATGGATGAAGGAAGCCTGCATATCACCTTGCAGACCCGGGAAAAAATACCCGCCTATATTTTAAGGGATTATGCGTTGTGCTGGACCATCTACGCGGACCAGAATATACCACTGGAAGAGGGGCGCTTTCCTTTGCCCGATCTAAAGCCCGGCACCCGTTTTACACATACGGCGAAGATACTGACGCCTGGCATTGAAAAAGTCAAAGTCGAGATCATGCGGCCAACCGGATTTTCGGCCATCACAAAAATAATTCAGGAAAGCTAAGTGTTGCCACGGGCCGGATACCCGTGGCCTGCTTCGATCTTAAGTTGGTAACACGTTTAATGATACGGACAAAGTAACATTCACCCAAACATCCAAAGATGGCATCAACCTCCAATTATAATTTTCGCTATATCCTGACCATCTCTTTTATTTCCGCTTTGGGAGGGTTGTTGTTCGGCTTTGATATTTCCGTGATCTCGGGAGCGCTTCCGTTTATTACGCCCTATTTTCACTTAAGCGAATGGGGCAAGGGATTTGCGGTCAGCAGTCTGTACCTGGGTTGCATGGCCGGATGCCTGATTGCCGGGTCCATTTCAGAACGTTACGGGCGCAAGCCGGGTCTCATGCTGTCCGCCTTGCTGTTTGGCGTTTCCGCGATAGGGGTGGCACTGTCCCACCAGTTGTTCTGGTTCGTCTTTTTCCGCATCATCGGCGGGCTGGGCGTGGGCATGGCCTCCATGCTGTCACCCATGTATATTGCCGAGATTTCACCGGCGCCTATTCGCGGCCGCATGGTGTCTATCAATCAGCTGACCATAGTCATCGGTATCCTGCTGACTTACTATGTGAATTATCTGCTGGCGTCGGGTCCGCAGGGATGGCGATGGATGTTTGGCTGTGGCCTGGTTCCGTCGCTACTCTTTTTTATCGGGATGTTTTTTGTGCCGGAAAGCCCCCGGTGGCTCGTGAAAGCAGGGAAACAGGATAAGAGCCGGCGGATCCTTCAAAGGATCGGGGGAGCGGATTATGCCGGTGATGTCATCTCGCAGATCAAAGGCTCTGTCGGTGAAAAGCGGGCTTCCAGGGGATTTCAATGGTCCCTCGTCTTTGACAAAAAGATATTCCCTGTACTGATCATCGGTATCGTGCTGGCGGTGTACCAGCAGTTTTGCGGTATCAACGTCGTCTTCTTTTACGCCCCCGATATTTTCGCCAAAACAGGGGCCAGCGTAGAATCGCAGCTATTACAGACGATTGCCGTGGGTGCGGTTAACCTGGTCTTTACCCTTGTCGCCATGTGGCTGGTGGAGCGGGCCGGCCGCCGCGGGCTTATGTTGTTCGGGTCCGTTGCCCTGGCGGTTTGTTATGTGGCGATCGGCTTTTTACTCCATGACATGGGCAGCAACGGCTTTTGGCTGCTGATACTTGTTTTGCTGGCCATTGCGTCTTATGCCGTTTCACTCGCGCCTGTTACCTGGGTGCTGATCTCAGAGATCTTTCCGAACCGCATCAGAAGCGAAGGGGTTGCCATCGCAACCTTCTTTCTCTGGCTGGCCTGTTACATCCTCACGCTTACTTTTCCCGTGATCATGAAGCAGTTTGGCGGGTATACGGCCTTTTGGATCTATGCGGGGATTTGTGTGCTGGGATTCCTCTTCGTGTATTTCCGTGTACGGGAAACCAAAGGGAAAACATTGGAGGAACTGGAGAGTTTTTTTGTTTCTGATAAGAGTGCGCGTGGGGTGGTAAAGACACGGCTGTAGCCGGGAAAACCGGCCAATGGGCTTAAACGATTCAACCAATATATCCAATCAATAATTAATCATAAATATGCAAAGTGTAGAAGCCTGGGAGGAGAAAGTCCTTATTCCTACTTATGAAACCGGAATGCCCGACCGCAACCCGATGTTCCTGGAGAAGAGGGTTTATCAGGGAAGCAGTGGTGTCGTATACCCGCATCCCGTGATCGATAAGGTGTATGACGAGAAAAAGGACCGGGAATACAAAGCCTTGTTCATAGAGAATGAATACCTCAAAATAATGATCCTGCCGGAGATCGGCGGGCGGATCCAAATGGCTTATGACAAGACCAATGATTATCATTTTATCTACTACAACCAGGTCATAAAGCCTGCCCTCGTGGGATTGACCGGACCCTGGATATCGGGCGGCATTGAATTTAACTGGCCACAGCACCACCGGCCCAGCACTTTCGAGCCGGTTGACTATACCATTGCCACCGGTGAAGACGGAAGCAAGACGGTGTGGGTGAACGAGATAGAGATCATGTTCCATACCAAGGGGATGGCGGGATTCACGCTTTATCCGGGAAAGGCCTACCTGGAGGTTACCGGTCAGTTGTACAACCGCACGCCTTTTCCGCAATCCTTTCTGTGGTGGGCGAACCCTGCCGTCCAGGTGGATGAACATTATCAGAGTGTTTTCCCGCCGGATGTGCATGCGGTGTATGACCATGGAAGAAGGGATGTCTCCTCCTTCCCCATCGCTAAAGGGACCTATTATAAGGTAGATTATTCCCCCGGTACGGATATCTCCCGGTATCAGAATATTCCGGTGCCCACTTCTTATATGGCGGTGGATTCTGACTTCAATTTTGTGGGGGGGTATCATCACGGAAAAAGAGCAGGCCTCCTGCATGTAGCCGATCATCATATTTCCCCCGGTAAAAAACAGTGGACCTGGGGATCCGGTGAATTCGGCAAAATGTGGGACCGGCAGCTGACCGATGAAGACGGACCTTATTTTGAGATCATGACAGGAGTCTATACGGACAATCAACCTGATTTCAGCTGGATCATGCCGAATGAACAGCGGATCTTTAAACAATATTTTCTTCCTTATAAGGATATCGGTTATGTGAAGAACGCGGGTAAAGAAGCGGCTGTCAACCTGGAAGTGACCTCTGACGGCGTGACGATTAAAGTGTATGTGACCTCTGTTCAGAAGGGAACGCGCATTATTCTCCGGCAGGGTGCTGATGTTTTGCTGGATGACGGGGCCGACTTATCACCCGCTAAAGCGTATTCCAGAGAGATCGCACTTAGCGGGGTTGACAAGGCCGATCTGGTTTTGGAGGTGAAAGATGAGAAGGGGAAACTGCTGATCAGCTATCATCCTGTGGCAGGGGAGGAGAAGGTCATTCCCGATCCGGCAATGGCCATGGGTGATCCCCGCGAATTGGCCACCTGTGAGGATTTGTTCCTGGCGGGTTTGCACCTGGAGCAGTACCGCCACGCCACCTATTCCCCTGTGGCTTATTACAGCGAAGCGCTCCGGCGTGATCCTTCGGATATCCGCTCTAACAACGCCCTGGGACTTTGGTACCTGAAGCATGGCCGGTTTGCCGAGGCAGAGCCATTCTTCCATCATGCGATCGCTAAACTGATCCGCCACAATCCGAATCCCTATAACGGAGAGCCTTACTACAATCTCGGTTTGTGCCTTTGTTACCAGCACAGGTGGGAAGAGGCTTATGACAGCTTTTACAAGGCCTGCTGGAATGCCGCCTGGCAGGATAACGGTTATTTGCAATTGGCATGCATTGACTGCCGGAGGGGAGATATGGACAAAGCGCTGGAAAACCTGGAGCAGTCCCTGGGAAGAAATTATCATGGCATGAAAGCCCGGCACCTCAAAGCCGTGGTGCTGCGCAAGCTTGGAAAATACAACGCCGCCGAAAAGTGGATCACTGACACTTTAGCGATAGACCGGTTCGATTTTGGTTCGTTGTTCGAACGATCGCTGGTTTTGGAGGAGAAGGGGCAACGCCGGGAGGCTGCGTCCGTGAAACAGCAGTTGCAGTCGCTGACGCGTGGCTGGACACATTCCTATATTGAAATCGCCATAGACTATGCCAACGCCGGACAGTATGATGATGCCATCACTCTTTTGTCATTGCCGGGTGGCCAGGATCGTCATCGGGAAGGTATCATGCTGTATTATTACCGCGCGTTTTATTTTTCCATGGCAGGAAAGACCGAGGAGATGTCTGCTGCATTACAAGAGGCGGCCGGGTTGTCAGCGGAGCGTCTTTTTCCCAATCGCCTGGAAGATATCGGGGTGCTTCAATTCGCGGTAGAAAAGGTACCGGGGGACTACAAAGCGTATTACAGCCTGGGAAATTTATGGTATGATAAACGACAGTATGAACAGGCTACCGCCTGTTGGGAAAAGGCGGCGGCGCTCCGGGACGATTTTCCAACGGCGCACCGCAACCTGGGCATCGCCTATTATAATAAATTCAAACAGGCTGAGAAATCGCTGTCCCATTATGAAAAGGCGTTTGCCGCAGATCCCACTGATGCACGGGTGCTCTTCGAGCTGGATCAATTGAAGCGCTGTATGAATGCGCCGCTACAGGAACGCCTGAGGTTTCTGGATCAGCATTTCGCGCTGGTAGGCGAGCGGGATGACCTGTATATTGCCTGCGTGACCCTCCACAACCTGCTGGGTCAATATGAACACGCCGAAAAGCTATTGCAGGAAAGGCATTTTCATCCATGGGAAGGCGGAGAGGGGAAAGTATCCAGGCAATACGTACAGACCAAAGTGGCCCTGGCACGCAAGGCGCTTCAGGATAACGATGCACACTTTGCCATCCGGTTGCTGGAGAAGGCAGGGTGCTACCCCGAAAATCTGGGGGAAGGGAAATTGTATGGGGCACAGGAAAATGATATTTTTTACTGGCAGGGCTGCGCCTATGCGGAGCACGGCGACCAGGAGCAGGCCACCTGCTCCTGGCAGAAGGCCTCCGAGGGATTAAGCGAGCCGGCTCCGGCGATCTATTATAATGACCAGCCGCCGGAAATGATCTTCTACCAGGGGATGGCCTTAAGAAAGCTGGATCGTGAAAAGGAGGCAGAGCAACGTTTTGACAACCTTATCCGTTACGGAGAAGCGCACCTCGATGATGAAATCAAGATAGACTTCTTCGCCGTATCCCTTCCCGACCTGATGGTATTTGATACAGACCTGAATGCGCGCAACCGGATGCATTGTCATTACCTGATGGCGTTGGGATACATGGGCTCGGGTAACAAAGAAGTGGCGGAGCGGCATTTCGATCAGGTATTGCAAATGGACGCAAGCCATCAGGGGGCCGTCACACACCTCGGTTTATTAAAGGAAGAGGGGTTTGACGGGTAGGGGGAGCTTTTTATTTTTGAGAGGGTTACTCTACTTCCACCTGGAGGATGCATCCGGCAATTTATTTCGAAGATATCCTTTCAATCATTCAGCGTTGAATTAATGACCGATGTGCCCTGAGGGATTCCCAAGGCGGGATATGGATCCCAGGCAGGGCCGCCTCTGGGCGGCGGATCCAGCTATTTGGAAAGACTATATTTTACCCCTGTAGGGGAATAAGTCTCTTTTGGATAGTCCACAAGCGGAGATTCCAAACGATCGAAATCACTAATGAGGCCCGTTTTATCCCGACTCCCGCGGGCAGGATGCCATCAAAAGGGGTTTGACAATTCCTGGAATTTTTTCCTGAATTCCAATGGCTTGGCTATTTTAGGGAAGAATTCCCGGGTCCCACCGGTACCGACGATCCTCAAGGTGCCATAGCCCAGGATCCTGCCCAGGATGCTTTGGTTGACATTGACGCTTTCGATCTTACTGAGGTTCATTTCCAGGGTGCTCCTGCTGAGAAGACCTGTCTTGACGATGATGCGTTTGGTGGTGATGGCGTACTCATCGGTATATTTAGCAATCAATGGTGCGATGAACAGTGTCAGAATCGCACGGAGATTGATAAAGATGATCCAATGATGGGTGGCCTCATAAACGATACGCTCGCCCCTTAAAAGATTATGATCAATGTATCTTCCCATATTCGTTGTCACTGTGCCCTTTCCCCCCATTGACCAGATCCAATCAGGGCGCTGCTCAGCCAGCCGGATGGTTTCGATGAATGGGAATGGCGGAAACGGGAGCTTTGATTATGCCCCCTGTTGATTCAAAAAAATATTATACTTCTCAGTTTGCTCAATAAACCTGTAAATCCATTTTTCCATGCTGGCCGTAATTTCCGCCAGCGATGAATTCATGCGGCAACTGCTCTTTTTGAGCGCCCTGTACATTTCATCAATGTTGGTGATGTAATAATTGGGAGGGTTTATTTCAACCTTCCATTTAAAGTCATCCCAGTCAATGTAGGCGGACAACCCTATTTGTTGCGGCGTCAGAAAATAAAATGAGAAGTATATGGCATAACGTTTTTCACTGTCATCAAGCACCAGCGTCGTCCTTATTTCGTGCCGGAGCCTGCTTGTGAACAAGTCTTGGGTAATCCTGGCCTTTCCAAAGGATTCAGCGGCTATTTCAGTCGCTTGTTTCTCCAGGTCATGAAGCGTCATTTGTATTCCCTGGGCTACCTTCATATTATTTTCCTGGTTCAGAACCGTATCTGCAATCTCATATCCCTGGCGCGTGGTGTCTGATCGCCCCGTCAGACCTTTTAATATGCTGATGTATTGGTTGAGTATATGTTCCAGCGCCTGATCACCGGTCGTTTCCTGTTTGCATTGTTCAAGCCATTGGAGAATATGGTGCTGGTATGAAATGCCTGTAAAGCGTTTGCCCGTTTCCGGTGCGCCATTTTTACGACCCCTTAGCCGTCCGGGATGTGCTTCGGATCCGGACAGTGTCAAATGATAGCAATGGCGATCGGGATACCGCCCGCTATACTGTTCCGACTGCACCTCATGGTCAGCCGCGTACATTTGATGTACAATGACGATCGTTTTCCCGCTTCCGGGTTTGATGATGATGGCTGTCCTTCCTTCGCCATGGTAATTTACCGGCATGCAACCAAAACCTTCTTCGATCTTTACTTCCGCATGCGTGATATCCTCATCGGTGTATTCCTCCCGTCCAAGGCATGTCAGGAATAATTTCAGAAATTTCATGCCATGGCCATGCAATCCTTTGGGGTCAAGTATATTACGGATAAAAAATGCGTGCCTTAGCGTGTCGCTTTGCAAATGAACAATGGAATAAATATTAAAATCATCTTCGCTGATTTTGGCTAACATCTCATGGTTCTCCCTGATAGCGGCATCGCCCAATAAAAGAGAGTGTATATTTGATTCAAACATGATCTTAGCTTTTAAAAAGTTGTGGGACCGGAGGGCTTTCGTCTGTTTTCAATGGTCCTAACCTGAATCATCCCATCGCCCGTCTTTGGTCAATCTGTCATCTCTTTAGGACTGATCCGTATTCCCGATAGCTTAGCGATCGTAAATATTGCTCATCTTTCCCACCGCTCTCCGGCAGATTAGTCATCGTTATTTATCTCATCGTCAACGTGGTTATTCGCCGGGTTTTTGTTTTCGGATAAACAATCCTGCTTCCATCACCTGCCAGCCGCCGGTAATCGAATGCAAAACCATGCCATTGGCGGCTAAGGGCCTGCAGGTTCATAAGGATGAGACCCCTTTTTGTCCAGGAAGAATGCCGGGGAACGGAGTAATCTCCCATGGCCGGAAATGGAGGCGGGCGCGGATGGCGAAGGCGCGCAGCCTGACTGGCAGGAGATGCCGAGGGGGCCAAAAGGAGTCCTCCAAAGTTGGATATTTTTAAAGTGCCAGTGAGCGGATTAATGGATGGCAATAATTTTAGATAGGGTATTTTGGGGACCCGTGGACAGAACTGTGGAGTGGAAACCCCACATGAGCGGTACTTTGGAAGCTCCGCGACGGGTTTGACCGGAGCAATAATAGGAAGGCTGAATGGTATAGCAGGGTGGTATCATCACCATACACCGGGATGGGCACGTCCGTAACCAGCTGCTTTTTTGATGATACTCCGGTACGTTTGCATGGATGATGGGGGAATTAGAAAAGGTGCACCCATTTATCCGCGATGAGAGCCGGTGCTGCCGGTAAGGGTAAGGGTCCATGAGGGAGGGTTCCTAATCGTGAATTTACCGGTACTTTTTGGATGGTGACTTTTATTCGGGAAGCCGTCCGGGCGGGAAAGGGAACGTTTGCCTGGGAAAGGGGATAAGACAGTCAGTCGTAGACAGAAAGACTGTTCCACCACCAAAAATGGATTTGAACGTTTGAAGGCTGGCGTATCCAATTTTGTACAGAAAATGGGGAAATATCCGGAAAAACCTTACCGGCGTAACATAAGATTGCCGGTTTATTGATTCGAATTAATCCCTGGCGGGATATCCAAAGAATTAAAGCTTTCGTACCTTCGCGCCTAAAATAAAATTTAAGGGAATATGATCAGTGTGCAAAATATCACCCTGTCTTTTGGGAAAAGAGTGTTATTCGATGAAGTGAACCTTAATTTCACGAAGGGAAACTGCTATGGGGTCATCGGCGCCAACGGCGCGGGAAAATCCACTTTTCTGAAGATCCTTTCCGGTGAGATAGAGCCCAATAAGGGCAATGTGGCCATTACCCCGGGAGAGCGGATGTCGGTGCTCAAGCAGAATCAGTTTGAATTTGATGAATATCCTGTTTTGCAGACCGTGATGATGGGCAACAGTATGCTTTGGGAGGTGGCGCAAAAAAGGGACGCCATCTATGCCAAGGCGGACTTTACGGAAGCGGACGGGATATTGGCCGGGCATCTGGAGGATGAATTTGGCCAGATGGGCGGATATACTGCCGAGAGCGATGCTGCCACGTTGTTGAGTGACCTGGGTGTAAAAGAGGAACTGCATGGCAAGCAAATGGGGGAATTGGGTGGTAACCAGAAAGTGAGGGTACTTCTGGCCCAGGCTTTGTTTGGTAGCCCTGATATCCTGCTGCTCGATGAGCCCACCAATAACCTGGATGTGGAAACCATCGGCTGGCTGGAGAATTTTCTGGCTGATTATGAAAATATTGTGATTGTCGTGTCCCATGACCGGCATTTCCTGGACAGTGTATGTACCCACGTGGCGGATATCGACTTTGGGAAAATACAGATCTATTCGGGGAACTATACCTTCTGGTATGAGTCCAGTCAACTGGCCTCCAGGCAATTGTCGGACCGCAACAAGAAAATGGAGGATAAGAAGAAGGACCTTCTGGATTTTATTGCGCGTTTCAGTGCCAATGCCTCCAAATCCAAGCAGGCGACAAGCCGTAAGAAGGCCTTGGAGAAAATAGTGATCGAAGACATTAAGCCCTCCAACCGCAAATATCCCGGCATTATCTTCCAGCCCTCAAGAGAGGTGGGTAACCAGATATTGAATGTAGAGAAACTGCAAAAGTCAATTGACGGCAAGACACTGTTCCGGGAAGCGACCTTTGAAGTAAACAAGGGAGATAAAATCGCGTTCCTTTCACGGAATCCCATTGCCCTGACCGCTTTTTTTGAGATCATTAACGGCGCCATGGATGCGGACAACGGGAAATATGAGTGGGGTACGACCATCACCAAAGCCTACCTGCCCAATGATAACGCAGCGTTCTTCACCGAAGACCTGACGCTCATGGACTGGTTGCGTCAATTTGTTCCACCCACGGTGACCGATGTGGATGAGCCTTTCCTGAGGGGCTTCTTAGGTAAGATGTTATTCAGCGGAGACGAGGTGCTTAAAAAGACAACGGTGTTGAGCGGAGGGGAGAAGGTACGCTGTATGATTTCAAGGATGATGTTGCAAAACCCCAATGTAGTGGTGCTGGACGAACCTACCAACCACCTTGACCTTGAGTCCATCCAGGCTTTCAATAACGGCATTCTGGACTTTAACGGCATCGCCCTTTTCACCACGCATGACCACCAGTTTACCCAATCAGTGGCCAACCGTATTATAGAACTCACGCCAAACGGGATCATCGACCGGCTCATGGCATTTGATGAATACCTGGAAGATGCAAGGGTAAAGGCCTTGAAGGAAGAGATGTATGCCGGCACTGTCATGGCCTGAAAAAGCCATAGTTCGGATGAGATCCCCTTTAAGTTATATCCGTATTGAATATGGAGAATCGTCCTATCGAGCCCTTTAAGGAGATAGTTGCTTATGAAGCGCTATGGCAGCATCGAAATACAACTTTCAAGAAACTCTCTGAACTATTTTTTAGTATCCCGGGAAGCAGACCTTCTGATTTTGTACATGCCAACGTCATGGGGGAATTATATCCAACGATTAAAAAATTGATATTATCAAATCCCCTTTGCTATAGGACCAATATATTAACCAAGGATACTCTTGATTATCCTGTAAGATTAATGGATGCCAAGGAACAATTGGCATTATTATATTATTCCGGTAACCTTGATTTTCTATCTACCAGATGCATTGCTATGGTGGGGTCCCGTCGGCCGTCAGAAAATGGCCTCAAAAGAGCATAAAAACTCACCAGGCTATTGAATACAAGATGATTTCACAATCAAATCATTAAAGTCGTGGAATATTTCTCCCTGAAACAGCAGTGCATTTTTGCCGTGAACAAATGTTCTCTCTCGCGCTCCAGCAATAAGTTCAGCTGCGCCTTCCCTTTCAGTTCCTTTATCGGCAGCATGCCCTCATTGACAAAATGTCCGCTTTCCAGCATGGAAGGGATCAGAAAAGGATGCTTGTGCCGGTATAGGCGGTTCTCTGAATTTTCCCAATCGATGGTAAAATGGCTCCTGTCCCTGGCCAATTGAATGTTTTTGGCAATGCTGCTGAGGACGCCGCTAAAGCGGCGGTAATCAAATTCGTTTCCTGTCCCGCCTGGTCAACGGTTTCGATATGGGAGTCTTTGCTGTCATGGCGCAGGAGGAAAAATAACTTTTCACCAACTGATGGCGGCAGAATAAGTCTGCGCAACAGGGAGCTTATTTCGTTTTAACTGGTCGAAAATTGACATGGATCATGGTTACAGGCGGAATCCCCGCCCGGGGATTTAAGGGAAGCCGGAGACAAGGTCGGGTGCCTGGCCGTTTTTTAAAATAAGCGCTGCATTTCAAAAACTAAATTTCAGAATAAGCGGTCCAAAGATAATGAACAGGTGGAAATGCCCGGAACGAAATCCGGTGATTCCCGGCCCTGATTCCCGGTCAGGCAGTCTCTTGGAAAGGGAGGGACGCTCTTCAACACAGGGTCTGGCGAAAGAACGCCGTCGGGGAGCACGACAGCAATTCTCTTTTGCTTATCCGCCTGGAGCCGCCCTATCCCTTGTCGCGGAAGGGGCTGTCGGGTTCCCTTCGAGGTCATGCATATTGCACGGATAGAAACAATGCCTATCTTTATGGGCTTACAAAACCAACAGAAAATGGCAAAGAAATTATGCTGCATCGTTGTCCTCGCGGTGGCGCTCTGTGGACTGTCTTCCATCCAATCCATGGCGCAGAAGCACCGTTTCGCCCTGGGCGACAGTGTTTTCCTGCTTGATGGCAAACCCTTGCAGATCATATCGGGTGAAATGCATTATGTGCGTATCCCGGATGCTTACTGGAAGGATCGTTTGCATAAGGCCAAGGCGATGGGCCTGAATACGGTGGCGGTTTATTGCATGTGGAACATGCACGAACCGGAACCCGGAAAGTGGGTCTTCAGCGGTAATGAAGACGTGGCGCGTTTTGTAAAACTGGCGGAGCAGGAAGGCCTGTGGGTCATTCTTCGCCCGGGGCCCTACGTGTGCGCTGAATGGGAATTCGGGGGTTATCCCTGGTGGCTGCTAAAAGACAAGGATATAAAGGTCAGGAGCCGCGATCCACGGTTTATGAAAGCAGCCCGCGGGTATCTGATGGCCCTAGGGAAACAACTGGCACCGCTGCAGGTGACCCATGGAGGGCCCATTCTGATGGTGCAGGTGGAAAATGAATATGGCTCTTTTGGCAACGACACGGTCTATGAGCGCCAGATCGCCCATGACCTGGGGGATGCAGGTTTCAATGTGCCAATGTTTACGGCCGACGGTGACTGGTTATTCAAGAATGCGGTATTGCCCGGAATTTTGCCGGCGGCCAATGGAGAAGGGGATCCTGCGAAGCTGAAAAAGCTGGTGAATGAATTTCATGGCGGTAAAGGCCCTTACTTTGTCGCTGAACTTTATCCCGGCTGGCTGGACCATTGGGGAGAGAAATTTGTTACCGTCTCTGCCGATAAGGTGGTTAAAGAGACGAAGCGCCTGCTGGATGCCGGTGTATCCATCAATTTTTACATGTGGCATGGGGGTACCAACTTCGGTTTTATGAGCGGCGCCAACTATAATAAAAAGCGCCCCATACAGCCTGATATCACCAGCTATGATTACGATGCCCCGTTGAGCGAGGCCGGCGTTCCTACCGAGAAATATAGGGCGCTGAGAAAGTTGATCATGCAATACCTGCCGGCGTCTTCGCGCGCGAAGGTACCGCCTGTGCCCGCCGCCCCTCACTTTATCGGGATACCGGAGATCGCCTTAAAGACATCCGCCGCCTTGTTCAGCAACCTGCCAAAGCCCGTTCATGCCACCCATCCGCTTACCATGGAGAAACTGAACCAGGGATATGGGTATGTCTTGTATCGCCATATGCTCTCTGGGGGAGGAACCGCGCTGCTAAGAATTGACAGCCTCCGTGACTACGCAGAGATATTCATTAACGGGAAAAGAGTGGGTATCCTGAACCGGATGCTGGATCACGATTCACTGGAGATAACAGCTCCTGCCGGTTCAAGACTGGATATCCTAGTGGAGAACCTGGGCCGCATCAATTATGGACACGAGATGGTCTATAACCGCAAAGGGATTATTGGTGATGTCACCTTTGGTGGCAAGACACTCAGCGGATGGGATATGTACAGCTTGCCATTTAAAAATGTAAAGGGGATCCACTTTGCATCCGGCGCGCAGCAAAAAGAGGTCCCTGTTATCTATAAAGGAACTTTCAGATTGAAAAGCGCGGGCGACACTTTCCTGGATATGCGGGAGTGGGGAAAAGGGATCGTACTGGTGAACGGCCATAACCTGGGCCGTTACTGGAACATTGGTCCACAGCAAACCCTCTATTTGCCCGGATGCTGGCTGAAGAAGGGCACCAATACCATCGTCATTTTTGAACAGCTGGGTGAAGGCCACGCCAGTGTTTCCGCTATTGATCATCCTATTTTAGATGAGTTGCATCAGTCAATCACCACTCACTAAAGATTAATGGGCTTGCCCGTGAAGGCATTTAATTGGTTGATTAGGCAAAGTCCTGCCTTTGGCCGGGCTCCGTTGCCTGTGAATAATAATAGGTACTCCGGGATACACCTCAAATCCCGGACGCTACGGCTAAGAATCAAACAATGTTAAAAGACCCTGTGTTTTTCGTGAAAACCGCAGGATAACACAGGATAGCATCGTCGATTAGGATCTACAGCCTTAGGGCTGATAAGTTGTTATTTTTAACTTTTTGTTTAAAATTAACAAAAATGGACGTTTACATACTCAACAAGCATGGGACAATATTAATGCCCTGTAAACCAAGAAAAGCAAGACTGCTTCTCAAAGAGTGCAAAGCCAAGGTGGTAAACATGAAACCTTTTACCATTCAACTGCTATTCGGTAGTACCGGCTATAAGCAACCCATTACCGTCGGGGTGAATACCGGGACAGAAAATGCGGGTGTTACCGTCATATCCGGGAATCAGGACTTGAACTCTTGTGAATTTAAGCTGAGAAAGCATGTTTCCCTGAAGGGGCATGACAGGAGAATATACCGTGGAAACATGAAGCGTAGACGGTACAGGAAACCACGATTTGACAACAGAGCTTCTTCAAAGAAAGCAGGCAGACCTCCTCCTGATGTTCAGGGGAAAGGGGCATTCCCCTGCTGTTGCGGGCTGCTGATGCCCTTATCAACAACACTTCTTTTGCCGGTAACAGCGCCACAATGATGCAGCTGTTCATGGAAATTGCAGGATTCTTTGTAATTTGTAAAAACTTTATCCATAAAAAAAAGATAATTTTGTCTTTTTTTATGACCATTCCCTTTCTCTCTGCAGGGACGTTTTTTATTTCGCCGGCTAAAAGGACCTCCTTGTGTCAATTGTAGGATAATCGGGTGGAGGAAGATGGGAAATTTTGCAGACTTACCGCGAAGGGTACCGTGGTCTGTCTGAAGGGAGGCGTAGAAAAGACCTTATAACGTGAAGATGCCCTGCTGTAGGCGCACTCCGGGCAACGCACGCGCGCTACACGGGCCTGCATTGCTTTACAGGTCATCCTGTCACCCACTTCTAATGGCTTATGCCGCGGAAGGCGGCGTTAAATGTCGGCAGTCGCCTGTGAGAAGAAGAGAAGTCAGCTACGAGACCGATACTGATCTGATTTTAAGAACATTTTCAGGTGAATAAAGAAACACCATTATGATTAAACATCTTAGCAAACGCGAGCAGGCAGTTCTCTATCCGAAAGACCGAAAATTGACCATGGTGATCAAGCCCTATATGTGGGTTATTTTCGGAGCCATTATTTTAATCCCCATCGGCGCGGCATGGTTTCAATACCTGGTATACGGTATGCCGGCTGACCCGTCTGCGTCCTTTGGCGCCCTCGCACCGGATGCCCCTACCGGATTTCCCTCCTGGGTACGGGTCAGTCATTGGGTGAATTTTCTTTTTTTGTCGCTGATTATCAGAAGCGGTCTCTCTATTCTGATGGATCATCCCCGTTTGTATTATAATGACGGTTGTACCCCTCATACGGAATGGGCCCGTTTCACGCCTATCAAAGTGCCTGATGGAAAAGTCTGGACGGCCAAAGAAGACGCGCGGTATATCAGTCCGGTCCTGGGCCTGCCGGGGTACCGGCACAGCATTGGCCTCGCACGGGTATGGCATTTTCTTACAGTGCCTTTTTTTTTATTGAACGGCGCTGTGTTTATTATCTTGTTGTTTTGTACGAATCAATGGAAGCGGCTGGTACCCACATCCTGGCACATCATTCCGGATTCATGGAATGTTTTTGTGCATTATGCCACCTTTAATTTTCCCATAGAGCCAAATGGGTTTTATCATTTTAACGCCTTGCAGCAGCTCTCTTATTTTGGGGTGGTGTTTGTCCTGGCCCCCCTGGCCTTGCTTACCGGAATGGCGATGTCCCCTGCCATTGAGAGCCGTTTCCACTGGTATCCGAAGTTGTTTGGGAATCGCCAAAGCGCCCGCTCGGGTCATTTTATGGTCATGGTATGTTATCTGGTATTTATTGTGATCCATGTAGCGCTGGTGGCCGCCACCGGATTAACCCGCAACATGAACCACATCATCGTTGGATCGGACAATAGCCAAAGCCTTACCGGATTGTATATAGGGATCGCCATTGTATTATTTGTGGTCCTTTGTTGTTATGTGGCCCTCTGGCTGTCCTGGCATCATCCCCGGCCGTTACAGCGTGCACAGGCTGCTGTAAATGGAAACTTATGGCGCAGGAGCATTAACGTATTCCGCCCCCAGCGTTATTACAAGAAAGAAGATATTTCGCCTTATTTCTGGCCGAACGGCAAGGTACCGGAAGATTCTGAGCAGTGGAAAGCGCTGGCTAAAAATGATTTCAAAGATTATAAGCTCAGGGTAAAAGGACTGGTTGAAAACCCGCTTGAATTATCATTGGACGACTTGAAAAAGATAGCCAAGGACCAAAACATTACCATGCACCACTGTATTCAGGGATGGTCCGGCATAGCCGAATGGGGCGGCATTCCCATGCGCAAGATCGTGGAAATGGCAAAGCCTCACAATACCGTGACTACAGTGGCTTTTTACTCTTTTGGCAGCGGCCTGTATGGCGGCGTTTATTATGATACACACACTTTGGACAATTGTCTGAAACCGATGTGCCTGCTTGCATGGGAGATGAACTATGAGCCGCTCCCCATTGAACATGGCGCGCCCCTGCGGCTTCGTGTTGAAAATCAATTGGGTTATAAAATGGTGAAGTGGATAGATTATATTGAGTTTATAGCATCCCATGAAGATGTGGGCAAAGGCTTTGGCGGCAAAAATGAAGATGATGAGTATTTTGATCTGCTTGCGGACACCTGATGACTTGGCATTGCATCTGGTAATGACCGGGCTTTCGAAAGCGCGGCGCAGGAGACAGGCTTCATGGTGATCATGCAATTTGGCAGCGTACATGAAAATGGATCATAAATGATTGAAAGGAGGGAAGTGAGCATGCTACAGGATGGTTATGGCAGGAAGATAGATTACTTGAGGCTTGCGGTGACAGACCGCTGTAATCTCCGGTGTACTTATTGCATGCCGCAGCAGGGACTTGACTGGCTTCCCCGAAACGAATTAATGCGCTATGAGGAGATGAAGCGGATCTGTTCTTTGCTGATAGCGATGGGTATCAGGAAAATACGCATTACGGGAGGGGAGCCTTTTATCAGAAAAGGAATGCTTCCGTTTTTAGATGACCTGTCAAAGTCAGGCGGGCTTGAACAACTGACCATTACCACGAACGGCGTACTCACGGCGCCGCTGATCCCGGCATTAAAAAAGATGGGCATCCGGTCCGTCAACCTCAGCCTGGATACCCTGGACGAGGACCGCTTTGTTGCGATTGCCAAACGTAATGAGTTGTCCCGGGTGCTGGAAACACTGGATCAACTGCTGTATCACGGCATAGAAGTGAAGATCAATACGGTCGTCATGGAAGATTACAATATTGCTGATCTCATTCCACTGGTCAGGTTAACCAAAAGCCTGCCGTTGAGCGTTCGTTTTATCGAAGAGATGCCTTTTAACGGAGGGGGTGACCGCCCTAAGACGCTGCATTGGAACCATGTTCGCATCTTCAATACGATTAAAGATCATTTCCCTGATATTCAAAAAATATACGATCCGCCGCATGCCACCGCCAATAGTTACCATATTCCGGGCCACAGGGGAAACGTCGGTATCATTGCCGCCTATTCCCGTATCTTTTGTGGCAGCTGTAACCGCATCCGTATTACCGCACGGGGCGTTTTTAAAACCTGTTTATATGACGGAGGCAGCCTGAATGTCAAAGATATTATGCGTGGAGGCGTGGACGACGAAGGGCTGGAAACGTTACTGAAAGGTGCTATCCTGAAAAAAGCGAAGGATGGTTTTGTGGCCGCTCAGCAGCGGCATGGGGCAACGCCGGGGCGGGAATCCATGGCAACGATCGGAGGATAAACTTTTATTGAAAGAAGCCGGATGGATGCGTCCTGAATGGACGGAATGCCTTAAGCTCTTTAGTAATCTGATCAGGCCTTTACGAAGTGAAAGTCAACGGAGTATAAACGTGGAAAGCATCTTGCTGTATTCGAAAGCATGAGCTACATCCCGGCACGGATGGCCGGGCAAAATAAAGGGTGTTACACACCTGCGGGAAAATCCTGACAAAGAGGTGTCCTGTGTCTTTCCCGATTCTCATCTTTTTACCCTCCGGATAATCATGACATTTGCGAAAAGCAAGCTATCTCCCTGTCTGAGAATGCCGGTTTTCCCAGTTTCCCCAATATCCGGATACAGATCATCAAAAAAACGCCTTAGTTTTTTGAAAAAAAAAGGAATCGCATTATCTTTATAGACTGCCAGGGTCATCTTAATGCCAATTTCTGTGTATCCTGATTGCCAGACTTCGCGCAAGCCTTCATTGCCGATTGCACATTAACGGTGCTTTCATCATCAGAAATTTCCATTAAATCCCTTTATACTACTACTATGTATAAACCGATCTACAGATTTCTGCTACCCTTGTGTTTTCTTCTGATGGTAAACAAAGGTGCTGCGCACTTAATGAACGCTCCGCATGACCGTTCGATTCATAAAAAGACATATGATCGAAGTGAACTTTGCAGCGATGTAGCGGCAGATGATGCCGGCGTTGATATAACGGCCATTGGGTACAACAATGGAATAGACAGGGGAACAATAATCGCGGGCTTTCATGTAGTGGATGCCACGGGTGCTGGTCTGATCTTACGCAATTTTGATGAGGCTGAAAGCTTGATCCTTAAACCGTATACAACGCCCACCAGCGGTCCTTCTTTCCGGTATAAAAATATTCTGGCAATCCCTTCATCTCCTGCCAATGCGAAGAGTAAGAACAGGTATGTCGGCGCAAAAGCGCAATTCACGCCGCTTCTTGTTTTGTTTACCGGGTTGTTTTTATTTACGGTAAGCATTGGCATCCTTTTATATAAAAAAAATAAACGGTTGGAGCAACTGATCATGGGCAGGGAGAAGTTGATTGATCACAAACTGAATTTGCTGGCGCTTCAGATCCCCAAACCAAACACGCACAGTGATGCGTTAAAGGAAGTGGTCAATCTGGCCATCGTCAATGCGCCTACCTTTTTTTTAAGGTTTAAGGAAACGGATCCCGACTTCCAGAAAAAACTAATGGAGGTGGCCCCCAATCTGGTATTTTCAGAACTGGAACTGTGCGCGCGACTTCGATTGGGTTTTCAGACCAAGGAGATCGCAAGGTGTACGGGAAGCTCCGTCAGGGGCGTTGAGGGAAAGAAGTTCCGGATACGGAAGAAATTAAAGCTTTCTGCTACTGAAGACCTGAGAATATGGATGATGAACCTGTGAAAAAATCAAAGGGATTCGTTTTTAAGTCTGCATCAGATCTTTTTAGCTTTTTCAGGGTCGCTAAAAAAGGGTAATTGAAAATCCTTTGTTTATAGTAGAGATTGTATTCTCAAATCGGCCGGGTAGCAGAGAGGCATAGTGAGTCTGATAGTTGCATAAAATATCTGTCGGGGCGGACAGCTATAAACCGTCAAAGACTTTTATGATTTCAGGCCTTTGTTTGTGAGGGCCTTTCTGTGACCCGGGATTATAGTCAGCATCCTGAATAAAGTCAATAGGAGCCGCTTTTCGTAGAGAGCGGCTCCTATTGGTATCCTGTAATGAAGACGTTCGATCAACTGTCATACATCATAGGTCGAAGAGGCTGTTGCGCCCCCACGGCCTGTCCAGTTCGTGTGAAAGAACTGCTCCCGGGGTTTGTCTATCCGCTCATAAGTATGTGCACCGAAATAATCCCTTTGGGCCTGTAACAGATTGGCCGGCAGGCGCTCGCATCGAAGGCCATCGAAATAGGCCAACCCTGCACTCAATGCCGGTACGGGGATTCCGTTGGTGATGGCGGCAGCGGAAACCCTTCTCCAGCCACTTTGAGCATGTTCTACCTTTTCTTTAAAGAAAGGATCCAGCAGCAGGTTCCGAAGCCCCGGATTCCGGTCGAACGCCTTTTTGATATCTCCCAAGAATGCAGAGCGGATGATACAGCCTCCCCGCCACATCAGGGCGATACTGCCATAATTCAGGTCCCAGTGGTATTCTTTTGCCGCTTCCATCAACAGGTCGTAGCCCTGCGCGTAAGAAATGATCTTGGCACCATACAGCGCCATCTTCAGGTCTTCGATAAACTGTGCCTTGTCTCCTTCAAAACGGGGTTCTGGACCCTTGATCTCTTTGGATGCAATCACACGCAGATCCTTTTGGGCCGACAGACAGCGGGAGAAAACGGATTCTCCGATCAGCGTAAGGGGAATACCGAGGTCCAGCGCCGTCACACCCGTCCATTTCCCCGTGCCTTTTTGGCCGGCGGTGTCCAGGATCTTTTCGACCAGCGGCTGTCCGTCCTCATCTTTAAAGGCCATGATGTCGCGGGTAATTTCTATGAGATAGGAGTCGAGCTCTTCGGTATTCCACTTTTTGAATACTTCATGCATTTCGTCGGCAGACATGCCCAGCAATGACTTCATCAGGTGGTAGGCTTCATTGATGATCTGCATGTCGCCATATTCAATGCCGTTATGGACCATTTTAACAAAGTGTCCGGCGCCGTCGCTTCCTACCCATTCGCAACAGGGAGACCCGTCCTCCACTTTGGCTGCCACCGCCTGAAAAATCTCTTTGACAAACGGCCACGCTTCCGGTGAGCCGCCGGGCATCATCGAAGGTCCTTTTAGCGCGCCCTCTTCCCCGCCGGAAACACCGGTGCCGATGTACAGCAGCCCTTTGCTCTCCACATATTTCGTTCGGCGGATGGTATCCGGGAAATGAGAATTCCCACCGTCTATGATAACATCCCCTTTCTCAAGGTGAGGGATGATGAGCTCAATAAAATCGTCAACAGGTTTACCGGCTTTTACGAGAAGCATGACCTTACGGGGCCGCTCCAGGGAGGCAACCAGTTCTTCGATAGAATGTGCCGGAATAAAGTTTTTACCGGCTCCCCGCCCGTTTACGAATTTATCTACTTTTTCTACCGTCCTGTTATAGACCGCTACGGTATACCCCTTGCTTTCCATATTTAAAACGAGGTTCTCGCCCATGACCGCCAAGCCGATCAGCCCAATGTCTGCCAATTTTGCCATTTGATATACTGGTTTATAGTGTGATATGATAGTGTAATTTCCTTACAAGGTATTTACAAACGCGGCTGTAAATATAATGATTTTCCCCTTTACCCTGGCGCTGGCACTGGCATGCCGTGCAAAGCAAGCATGGCTAACGCTTCCGAAATTTCAATCGTTTGGAATGCGTGTGAAGCAGTGCGTGGGGGAAGCTCCCGGGTCGCCCGTTTGCAGTTGCCTCACGATGTGAAGCCGGGCGCCGGGGGTTTGATCTTAACGGAAGCTTCCCCGAACTATAGGATGTCTGCCGCCCCATGCCCGGACCACCCCTTCGTAAACAATCATCCCAAAGCAAACAACAAAAAAGACAAGCTAAAGTGATTTCTTATGAAATAAGATCCTTCATCTCCATAAGAGTGGAAAAGTCGTTTAAAACAGGCACACCATACCCGCCTATAAAATAAACCACCCTTCCCTTTTTTTGAAGGTTGCTGTTTTATTAAAAGGATCAGGCTTTATTCGTATCTGAGTGCATTGATCGGGTTAAGCCTGGAGGCCTTGACGGCCGGGTAGGCGCCCGAGATGATCCCCACCACGGTACAGATGAAGATGCCGATGGCGATCATGTCCCATGGGATGACGAAGTTGGTGCCCATGAGCAGTGATACAACGTTGCCCAGTATGATGCCCAGGATAATACCCCATATGCCTCCCCAAAGACTGATGATGAGCGCTTCATAGAGAAACTGCCGCCGGATGGTGATTGCCTTGGCGCCAAGCGCCTTGGATACGCCGATCTCACGCGTGCGCTCGGCCACGGCGACCAGCATGATGTTCATCAGTCCGATAGCCGAGCCGAACAGGGTGATGAAGCCGATAAAGATCGCCGCGATCTTAACTTTACTGAGGCTGCCCATAAGCATCTGGGCGAGGTTGTCACTTTTGCTGATATAAAAATTATTGGCTTCATCCAGATTCAGGTCACGGACATTGCGGAAAAGACCGGTCGCCTCCCCGATGGCCTGGTCCACCTGCTGCACCTGGTCTACCATGACGCCGACCTGGTAAGAAGGGTCCGACTGATTAAAGACCCGCCGGACATTGTTGACGGTTGTGATGACCACATTGTCACCGCTGAAAAGATTGCTGCTGCCCTTGGACTTTAGTACGCCTATGATGCGGTAGCGGACCGTGCCCAGCCGGACCGTATTGTTCACCACGTTTTTCGCGTTGTCTCCAAAAAGTTTTTTTACAATATCCATCCCGAGCAGGGCCACGTTCCTGCCGGAGGTCAGGTCGAGCTGATTGAAATTCCTGCCGCTTTCCAGGCTATAGCCATTCAGGGCCAGGTAATTTTCATCGCTGCCCACGATGCGCACGTT
>DASULB010000562.1:0-6828 GCA_036278455.1 Chitinophagaceae bacterium
AAGCAACAGCAATATCAGGTTGGCAACACGTGTCTTTTTCCATATCCAGCCAAAGAGGTTAAAAACGATCACCGCGGGATGGAGGATCATAAAAAAAATATCCAGAACGTGATAAAGGAACATCCGGGTCATGCATCATAATGTAAACAAACCTGCACACCATCCTGCATCCGTCACTAAAGAATCTTTTCGCTCATGCTGGCTGCCGGCAGGAGCGGTGAAGACCGGCATCTGAACCGTCTCCGTTTTCATAACATTTTCTTACTTTTTCACTGGCGGCTTACTGGGCCTTACCTCTATTTTACTGGGCAAAGTACGTGGATTCATCTTTAGCAAATTAAAAACGATCTCTCCCATGTCCTCAGGCTGTATCTTCCAGGCGTCTTCGGCGGAAGGTTCATGACCATTGAAATGGCTGGTAACAGAACCCGGCATGATGGTCGTCACCTTCACATCCTTTTGACGAAGATCAAGCATGAGAGCCTGGGTAAAACCCACCAGGCCGAACTTACTGGCGTTATAGGCGGTACTGGTCGCAGAGAAATTAATGCCCGCCAGGCTCGCGATCGTGATGATATACCCTTTCGCTTTTTTGACTGCTTCCACGGATGCTTTCACACTGTTGAATACACCGGTAAGATTGGTGTCGATCACCTGGTTCCACTGATCGGAAGTCAACTCCTCAATGGGCGCGAAATGAGCCAGCCCCGCATTGGCCACCAACACATCCAGCCTTCCCCATTTTTTCAGGATGTTTCCCACCGCTGCCTGCTCATCAGCCACCCGCCGCACATCGGACTCCAGGCATAGAATGTTGGCAGCATCACCTCCTAAATCTTCCGCCGCCTGTTGTACCGATCCAATTTTTCGGCTGCTGATCGCCACTTTGTATCCCTTATCCAACAGGTATTTTGCGATCCCTTTACCGATCCCTTTGCTTCCTCCTGTGATGTAAACTACTTTTTGTTCTTCCATAATAAGCGGTTATTTTTAGTATTGTGTTAAATAATGATGGCTGTAAAATACGGCGCAAATCTACCTGATAGAACACCTTAATTTATTTTTTGTTCTAAAAAAAACCAGTGTATCCGGCGTCTGGTTCCGGCGGCCATATTGCCGGCCTTTTCTATTTTCACCCCTCCATTTTGCCTTTCCCCGCTGCCACGTGATCTTCCTGCGTATGTCTTATGAAGGCTTTCCAGTCCCGTCACCTCAGGCGTCCCCGCCTGGTTTTCTTACTGTTCCCATCCCTATATCCCCCTCTCACACAAAACTGCATCCAAAACAGCCCGCTCCCGGTTTTTCAAGTCCCTTATTTTGTTTTCCGGTTCTGCGATGGCAAAGTAGTTCAGGGCACTATCCTGAGATTGCCGCGTATTTTATAGCTGTGCGCCGGATGCTCCTCCGGAAACCGCAAAAAAAGAGATGTGGGATGTAGCCTGCAATACACTGACCTAAAACCTCTTTTAAATATAAACTATTCTTAAAATTCTGTAACCCCCTTTCCTGCTGTTATCGTATTTTTGCACCATTCAGACCAGATCTATAACACCGGCTTCAAGATAATGGCAAAACAGGTTTTCATACTACTTTCCGTGCTGGCCGGCTTCTTTTTAGTGCCGGGGGTCACCTATGGTTGTGGATCAAATCCCGGCAAAGAGGCAGCGTCCTGTTGCCAGGGGCGGGAAGCAAGGGGTAAAGACGAGCAATCCTGCTGCGCTGGCCACCATTCAAAGAAAAGCGCGGATAATGATCATGACAAGGGATGCAGTCATCACTTCTGTCACTGTTCCTCCGTTTCAGCGACTGTTTTATCGTACAGCGACAGTGTAAAGCATTACCTATTGGCCATACCGAAGAAAGAGTATCACTTATCTGACATTGTACTTTCTTCAGGTTTTCATTCCATCTGGCTACCCCCTAAAATAAGCTAAACTCATACCCGGACAGCCACAGGTATGTCCTGTCATAAGCAAAGCTATTTTGCTTTCATGGTCTATTATTATTTACAGGAATTAAAAACTTAAAGAATGAAACCTTTCACGTTAATGGGAGCCCTGATCGTTTCCATCCTGGTAACATGCAGCAATCCGCAACCATCCAGTGCAAAAACCACCACAACCACCGATACCTATACAGCAACACAGCATGCTGCCGTCATTCAGGGTGCTGCTACAGTGGCAGTAGTACCTCAAAATGACGGCATGGACGAGGTGATTAGCCATTATGTCCATTTAAAAAATGCACTGGCGTCCGATCATTCTCAGGAAGCTGCGACAGCCCGTGGGCAATTACAAATCGCTTTAGTAAGGCTCGGGAAACAATCGATGAACGAAGCGCAGAAAAAAGCGTACGATCGTATCTCGGGAATGATGAAAAAAAATGCGAAGCAAGTTTCGGAGGACGGGAAGAATATCAATCGGCAGCGCGAACATTTCCAGCAACTGAGTGAAAATATCTATGATCTGGTAAAAGCTTTTGGAACCTCTCAAACGCTGTATAAAGATTATTGTCCGATGGCGAAAGCATCTTGGCTGAGTGAGGTCAAAAGCATCAAAAACCCTTACTTCGGCAAGGCTATGTCCACTTGCGGAGTTGTAAAAGAAACCATTACCCCATAATACCGGATTTGTCAAGCTTTAAAACCAATAGGCGACAGGTTGCGTCTGTGTGCGTCACGGTAAGCATAAAAGCACTTTCTAAAATGAAGAACATATTCATCTTAATTATCCTGTTATGCCTGGGTCATCTTAGCTTTGCTCAGCAATTCGACCGGGGTAATAATGAGGCCTATGTGCCTTTTACGGATTTTGCAGCGCCGGTAGCGAAGCCTACGCCACCGGATGCACCGCCGCCTTCAGGTAAAATTTCCAACCTGGAAAAAAACATCGCCACCAAAACGGTTAAGGGAGCCAACGCGGGCATCCATTTCCCCCCGGGCACACCGGGCATAAAAACGGTTCGCTATGACCTGTATGTTACCGACAGCACGGTCAATTATACCGGCAAAAAGCGAAGGGGTATCGCCGTGAATGGTACGATCCCGGCGCCCACGCTGGTATTTACCGTCGGCGACACTGCCCTCATATACGTGCACAACAATGCGGACGAACCGACCGCCGTGCACTGGCACGGTGTGCTGTTGCCCAACCGGATGGATGGTGTTCCCTTTTTGACACAGCAACCCATCCCGCCGCATACTACCTATATCTACAAATTCCCCGTAGTGCAGGCGGGTACCTATTGGTACCACAGCCATTTTTCGCTGCAGGAGCAGATAGGATTATACGGCGCCCTGATATTTAACAAACGGACGGAGCCGGATATCCCGACAATCCCTGTGGTACTGAGCGATTGGAGCGATATGAAACCAAAGGAGATAGACAGAAGGCTGCATGCGGCAAGCGACTGGTTTGCCATCGAGAAAGGTACGGTGCAGAGCTATTCGGAGGCCGTTAAGGCCCGCAAATTAGGTGTGAAGCTGACGAGTGAATGGAAGCGGATGCATGCTATGGATGTAAGCGACGTATATTACGAGCGCTTTTTTGTCAACGGCGATACTTCCCAAACCTTTTCCCGGTTCAAAGCCGGTGATCAAGTACGGTTGCGTATCGTCAACGGCGGCGCATCCTCTTATTTCTGGCTTACCTACAGCGGGGGCAAGCTGATGGTCGTGGCTGCTGACGGCAATGATGTAATGCCGGTGATGGTGGACAGGATGATCATCGGCCCTTCGGAGACTTATGATGTGGTAGTAACCCTACCCGAAAACATGCAATATGAGTTTCTGGCAACGCCGGAAGATCGTACCGGATCCGCATCCCTCTGGCTGGGCAGCGGGATGAAAATGCCCGCGCAGAAGTTGCCCCGCCTTAAATATTTTGCCGGCATGGAGATGATGAATAAGATGATGAATAAGATGATGAAAATGAACGGCGACATGAAGCCAATGGGCATGCACATGTCCTTGCAGCAAATGGATATGAACAGTGTCATGTATCCGGAGATGGGAAATGGCGGTCATCAGGAAACCCATCATATGGAAGGTATGGACAATATGAAAGCCGCAGACGGAAGACAGGATACGGATAATATGCAGCCGGGTAATGCCATGAATGGCATGAACCATCACAGCCCTCACCCCGATTCTGGGATGAGTAAGACAACCTACAGGTGCCCCATGCATCAGGAAGTAATTTCCGACGCGCCGGGCAGATGCCCGAAATGCGGTATGGACCTAGTGAAACAAGATCCGGAGCATAAGACGGACCCATATACAGAGGGAATCACTACGCTCAACTATAATATGCTGGAAGCAACTGAAAAAACCACACTGCCCAAAGGACCCTGGAAAGTGCTAAACTTTGAACTAACGGGCAATATGAACCGGTATGTCTGGACACTGAACAACAAAACGGTTTCTGAGAGCGATAAGATCCTCATTAAGAAGGGAGAAAACGTGCGTATCATTTTATACAACAATTCCATGATGCGGCATCCGATGCACCTGCATGGCCATGATTTCAGAGTGCTAAACAGATATGGTGATCACTCGCCCTTGAAAAATGTGTTGGATATTATGCCGATGGAAACTGATACACTGGAATTTCGTGCCTCTGAAAGCGGAGACTGGTTTTTTCACTGTCATATCCTGTATCACATGATGAGTGGCATGGGCCGGATATTTAGCTACGAGAACAGCCCCACCAATCCGGAAATACCCGATCCTGAGATGGCCTATAAAATGCTGAAAATGGATGACCGTATGTTTCACCTGATGTTCCGGAATGATTTTTCCACCAATGGCAATGACGGCTCACTGATGTATGCCAATACGCGCTGGGCATTCCAGGGTGAATGGCGGCTGGGTTACAATGATCATCACGGCTATGAAGTGGAAACACATTTTGGCCGGTACCTGGGCAAAATGCAATGGCTCTTTCCTTACATCGGCTTTGACTGGCGCTACCGCAAAGATGCCACCCATGGCAAAAGCATTTTGGGGCAGCAGGCAACAAAAGATAACAGGAAGGTCTTTCATGCAGGCATAGAATACACCATGCCCTGGCTGTTGGTATTGGATGCCAGTGTCGACCATACCGGCTATTTCAGAATACAGCTTATGAGAGATGATATTCCACTTACACCTCGTTTAAGGGCTTCATTCATGGTAAATACAGATAGAGAATATATGGTGGGCGGGCGTTACATCCTCACAAAGTACTTTTCGGTCTCCACCCATTATGACAGCGATATGGGTCTGGGAGCCGGCATCACCTTTACTTATTGACAGGAAGGAATAGTGGACCACTGAAGGTAGCGCAATATACAGGCTTCATCAACCGGACATCATGGTTATTCTTCAAAGGATACGAATCGCTGTGATGGTGATAGGGAGTGATGAAGTTGACTGCCGGAGAGTTTTGCGCTTTCTCCAATTTTGCAGATCATCAATGACAAACAAGTATGTGATAGCTCATCAAAAAATTTAAATTCAGGGACAGCGGAGTTGTTCTGAACGCGCCGGAGGTGCTGGAAAGGAGTTTGTCAGGCTGGGCTTTAAAACTGAACTTGATTCAAAACTAAAAGCACCAATACTTTGGTGTTTATTTATCATACCCTGGGCTATCCGGATTTCCTAAGAAAGGATTTTAAAAACGGTTGAACCCGACATCGTGCTATGGTTTGCCCATCCAAAGGGAACCTCCAAGATCAAAACAAACCTTGGCAGGGACACCATGCGTGTAATGGGAGAGTGATTCGGAATTACAACCGTAACAGCGATTTCCATCAACGACACCTGGAGCGCATTACGTTTCGGAGTGATTGAAAAAACAGGTAAATAAGTGCTTGGGGCTGCTTGTTTCTTTACATTTTTTCTATGGGTCCCACCCTGCGTGAATCACGGAATATTCTCGCCAAAGGACTAGAATAAATTCTAAAATCCGGGGTTATGTCAACGTTATCTTTTGCTATCTGCAGAAAACCAGACAATGTCTTCACCGGCGATGATGATTTTTCCCTCTTTCTATAATCAATTCCTTATAAAAAGCAGCCAGTTTCTCACCACCTCTCTGATGGGGTATAATACCTTGTTGTAATATTTTGTTAAAATGCAGACTGTGCGATACTCCCGTTTTACCAGTTTATTCACCGATGAATTCAACCATCCGGCCGATTAGCCATTGCCCTGCCATCTATCCTTATCTAATTTCGCCTTTGTTTAATCATAGCCGATTTATAATAGAAGGATCATGAAACCAGGTACACTGCTCATAGGTAAAAGAAAAAGTATTTTAAGATCTCTTTCCAGTGAACTGACCAGGGAAGGTATTGAAAACGTTTGGGTCAATAACATCAGCCACATACTGGAAGACATTCACCCGGCGGATTATGACCTGATCGTTTTTGGACGCGGCATAGAAGAGGGCCAAAAGAAACGCCTGCGGGAAAAGTTCCGCCAGCAGAAACCGGACATCTTATTCGTCGACGCGCTGGCCCCCATTATGCCGCTGCTGGTAAGCCAGATAAAATTTGCATTGAATAGCTGGGCAACACCGGATCGTTATTTTGCGTTATTACCCTTTGAAAAAACCACTGGGGGATTGAAGCTGAATTTTGTCCTGACACAGCAGACCACACTCAATATAGAGCTGTACAGGCTCAACTGGTTTTATCAGCTCAAACAGCAATCAATAATGTTAGAACATCTAACCACAGGACATCACTACGTGACATTCCCAGGTATCTCTCCTCGAAAGCGTGATTCCGTTTTTATTGTGGTAAAGGATCCTGCCGCTGTATTGGCGGTTGGACGGCCAACCATCT
>DASULB010000563.1:0-15464 GCA_036278455.1 Chitinophagaceae bacterium
GCATTATAGTACCGGATGGTGGCAGCGGATGTTATAATAACGGGTGGACTGGAAATATTGTGTACCAGGAATTGTAACTATAAAAGCTGCAGTGTTGATGCGGTCATTCTGAGGGATGCCTGTGCCTCCTGTGCAAAGAAAATATGGTAAAGTATCGTTTACTCCCAGCCCTCATGTATTGACCTATGCGTCTTGTGAGCATATTGTCGGACTGTTTGTTAATACCACTTTCTGAATATGGTATCGTGTGATAGTATTTCTAAACGCTCTTTGGTCTAAGGCGGCGCTAAGCTATAGGTGATTAGGCTCCCTGTTTTCTTTCTGCTATTATTATATCATAGGCTCTATGGGCAGACCAATATTTCCAGTCGATCACAGAATCTATTTATGGGGCCCCGTTATCTGATTTTCTATTAAACTGTGTATGAACAAATATATTTTCTTTTTACTGCTTTGCACCGGTTTGTCGGCATCTTATCAGTGTGATTCCCAGGTAAGGTTCAAAAAACAGATGATCGCTGCTGAAAGTTTTGAATCCGTGGCCGTCTTTGATGTAAATAATGATCGTAACCCGGACATTGTTTCCGGCGCCTTCTGGTATGAAGGGCCTGGTTTTTCCAAAAAGCATTTTATCGGGAATGTAAAAAGAACCGGTAAGAATGGGGAATATTGGGATGATTTTGCCACGATCGCGCTGGATGTGAACGGTGACGGCCGGATGGATTTCGTGACAGGAGATTGGTTCAGCAAATCTATCCGTTGGCGTGAGAACCCAGGCAATGACGGGCAGTGGAAGACTCATTTCATTGACAGTACGGGCAATGTGGAATGTATTCAGGGATGGGACGTGGACCATGACGGAACCATAGAGATCGTTCCCAATACGCCGGGGCATCCCCTGAAATTCTTTAAGCTGGAAAAGGACGCACAGGGAAAGCCAACCGGAAAGTTCCGCAAAATAATGGTCGCCCGCACCCAGGGACATGGATTGGGTTTCGGGGATATCAACGGGGATGGCCGCGGGGACTTTGTCGTCAGTGACGGCTGGCTGGAAGCACCGAAGGATCCTTTAAAGGGCAAGTGGGTGCTGCATCAGGAGTTTAGCCTGGGAACAGCCAGTGTGCCCATTCTGGTGGAAGATGTAAATGGTGATGGGAAAGACGATCTTATTGTGGGGCAGGCGCATGGATATGGGCTGGACTGGTATGAGCAGAAAACAGATAAATCCGGACACAGGATCTGGGTCAAGCACCCGATCGACCCCTTTGATTCGCAATTTCATACCATGCAGTGGGTTGATATTGATCACGATGGGAAAAAGGAACTGATCACCGGGAAACGATATCGCGCACACAATGGCGGCGACCCGGGAAGCGCTGATCCCATTGGTCTCTACTACTTTAAGTGGAACGGTGAATCCTTCACTAAGAACGATATCAGCTATGGTCCTTTAGGGCAGGGAAAGGGTACGGGCCTCTTTTTTGCCATCGCCGACCTGCATCATTCGGGGAGAAAGGATATCATCGTGGCCGGTAAAGATGGTTTGTGTGTCTTTTTTAATGAAAAGCCGTAAGTCACTTCATGTAGCCGTAAGTTACTTCGTGTAATTGTTTACCTGATTTAAAAATGTTTTAATTATTTTGTCCGCATTAACTTTTGTTTTATGGATCTCATCGCAGAGAAGGATACCGATAAGGCCATTCAGCAACAGGCTATCTTTTAAATTCCTTAAGCAAATAAAAATCAATATGAATATGATGTCCAACCCTTCCATGAAGTTGCTATTGGCGCTTTTCCTTTTCTTTCTTTTGGGAACTTCCTGTAACCAGTCAAATTCGGGTAAGGATACCGATCCCAAGATTGCCAAGCTGAAATTGCCGGAAGGCTTTCATGCGGAACACCTCTATAGTCCCCAAGAACATGGCCAGGGTTCCTGGGTATCCATGACCTTTGATAACAAAAGCAGGATCATAGCCTCGGACCAGTACGGAAACCTATACCGGATAACGGTTCCTCCCATCGGGTATGATACTGCCACCTCAGGCGTGAAGGTTGAAAAGTTGCCTATAGACATCCCCGGTGATACCGCTAAGGCACGGATAGAAGTGGGCTTTGCGCATGGCTTACTCTACGCCTTTAACAGCCTTTATGTAATGGTGAATGATGAAGGGGATGCCGATACGGTTACCCGTCCCAGCGGGCTTTACCGGTTGCAGGATACCAATAACGATGACGTATATGATAAGATCACTCTATTAAAGCGACTGCATGGTCAGGGAGAGCACGGACCACACAGCCCTGTATTGAGTCCGGATAAAAAATCGATCTATGTGATCGCCGGAAACTTTACGGACCTGCCGAAATTCGACCAGTACCGGTTGCCGCCTACCTGGCAAAATGATAATTTATTGCCGTTGCTTTATGATCCGCGTGGATTCGCCAATGACCGCAAACCACCGGGTGGATGGATCGCAAAATTGAATCCCGATGGCAGTGACTGGCAATTGATCAGCGCCGGTTTCAGAAACCCCTTTGACATGGCTTTTAACGAAGACAGCGATCTGTTCACCTTTGATTCTGATATGGAATGGGACCTTGGCCTGCCCTGGTACCGGCCCATCAGGATATGCCATGTAACCAGCGGCAGCGATTTCGGCTATCGGGAGAACGACGGCAAACTCTCTCCCGCTTATCCTGATAATCTACCGGCCATATTAAACATCGGACAGGGTTCTCCAACCAACGTCATGAGTGGTTATAATGCGCACTTCCCTGAAAAATATCGCAGGGGGCTGTTCACGTTTGACTGGAGTTATGGTATTATCTACCATATTGATCTCATACCCGATGGGGCTTCCTATAAGGCGAAGGCCGAAGAGTTTATCTCAGGTTCTCCTCTGCCACTGACCGACGGGGCGATCGGACCCGATGGCGCCATGTATTTCCTTACAGGCGGACGGAGGATCGAATCGGATCTTTACCGGGTGTACTATGGCGATAATAAACTGAAGGCCGGCCCGTTGGCTTCCAATGAAACGCCCGCAGTAAAGAAAGCACGTGCATTAAGAAAAACATTGGAGCAATATCAGGGAAAACCTGATCCGGCTGCCATCGATTTTGCATGGCCTTATTTGAAGGACACCGACCGTTTTATCCGGTATGCAGCACGGATCGCCATTGAGCACCAGCCTGTAGATCAGTGGCAGAAAAAAGCGCTTGAAGAAAAAGACCCCATCACCTTAATTCATGCGATGATCGCCCTGGCGCGCAATGGGAATAAAAATCTCGAGCCGCAAATGCTTAAAGATTTGATGGGCATCAACTATGGCCAGTTAAACGACTCCCAAAAAGAAGATGTATTAAGGACCATTGAAATCACCCTGTCCAGGATGGGAGCGCCGGAAGGTGCCACCAAAACGGACCTGATCGCCTACCTGGATCCTAAATTTCCTGCATCCGGAGATGAACTAAACCGTTCACTGAGTAAGATCCTGGTCTATATAGGAGATCCCGATGCGGTGAGCAAGACACTTGCGCAGCTTGCTAAGGCAAAAGACGATCATGGAGAACAAAAGACCGCTACGAGCTCTTCGGATCTGATTCTTCGAAATCCGCAATATGGCATGACCGTCGCTGATATGCTGGCCAACATGCCTCCGGCCCAGCAGATTTATTACGCCGTGGTGCTGAGTGCGGCAAAAAACGGATGGACGCCCGCGCTGCGGAATCAATACTTTAAATGGTATTATGATGCCTTTGCAAAATATAAGGGTGGCCACAGCTATGTCGGTTACATCAATGAGGCCAGAAAGGCTGCACTGAAGAATGTACCCAAGGCAATGTTTGCAAAATACAATACATTATCAGGAGATTCCCTGCTGACGAATTCAGGAAATGACCTGGCCACACATTTACCCCATGCAAAGGGACCAGGCAGGAACTGGAAAATGGAGGACGCACTGCCATTGACACAGCAGGGGCTGGCGGGCAGTAGTTTTGATGACGGAAAGCTCATGTTTGCTGCGGCGCGCTGCGAGTCCTGTCACCGCATCGGCGGAAACGGAGGCGATATCGGCCCCGATCTAACGCAGCTGGGGACCCGTTTTTCTTATAAGGATATTTTAGAATCAATCATTCACCCCAGTCAGACCATATCGTCTCAGTACGCCTCTACGGTATTTACCCTCAAAGACGGTAGTACGGTACTCGGAAGGCTTATCCGGGATGACAAGAACACCTATTATATCTCCCAGAATCCGTTCGCGCCTGAGAAACTTCGGGAACTATCGAAAAAGGACGTGGCCAGCACCAGCGTCTCCAAAGTTTCCATCATGCCCCCGGGGATGATAAACGGCTTGAACGAGCAGGAGCTCAAGGATTTGCTCGCTTACCTGAAGTCAGGCGGTAACAAAGACGGTCAGGTGTATAAAGGGAACTAATAGATAAGGATTAACCATCAAATAAATATTCTTTAAAAAGCTAAAAAAATAAAAATGCGAAAAAAGATGTATTTCGGATCTATCCCGCTCGTCCTATCCGTTCTGGTATTCACCATGACCATGGCTCCCGGCTGCCAGAGCTCGGGGAACCAGAATGGTAAAGCGGATCATCAGAAAGATGATGACGGCTTTGTCCAGATGTTTGATGGCAAGACGCTCAATAACTGGGAGGGGGATACGACCTATTGGCATGCGACTGGTGGCGTTTTGGTCGGTGAAGAAACCGCGGAGACGGCTCCACTGTTAAAAGCCAACACTTTCCTTATCTGGAAGGGCGGACAACCATCGGACTTTGAATTAAAGGCTGAATACAGGATATCCAAAGGCGGCAACAGCGGAATTCAATACCGCAGCGAAAAGGTAGCGGGGCTTCCTTACGCGTTGAGGGGATACCAACTGGACATGGACGGCACCAATCATTACACGGGTCAGAACTACGAAGAACGCGGAAGGGACATCATCGCCTTTCGCGGACAAAAGGTGACGTTGCCGCCGGTAACGGAACCCATCGGGTCCCTGGCTAAAAAAAATGTATGGACCGCATCTGTCGTCACCGGGTCCCTGGGCAGTGCAGACTCCCTGAAATCATTGATAAAGGATGGGTGGAATACATGTCGCATCGTGGCAAAGGGGAATCATCTGCAACACTATATTAATGGTGTGTTGATGAGCGATGTTACCGATAATGATACAGCCAACCGTAAATCATCTGGACTCATAGGCCTGCAGTTGCATGCCGGTCTTGTCATGAAGATAGAGATCCGGAACATCCGCATCAAGGAACAGTAGCGGTTATTCCAGCTGACGGACGATCAATTGAAAAGCATCTCTTAAGTTACAGGCATAAAAAAAGAAACCAGCTTTGGAAAGTCAACATTGGAAGGATAAAGTTTCGAATCCCGCCCAGCTTGGAGGGATAGAAACAGCGGTGCTGGACAATGGGACCGCGCGTGGGACCCGCATCGCATGGGTAAATACCGGAACGGGCCTGCGGTACAAAGTGGTTATTGACCGTGCGATGGATATCGCGGATGCTTTTTATAACCAGCACAGTCTTGCCTGGTTAAGTCACGGCGGTGTATCTTATCCCCAGCCATTTTCGAACCGGGGTACAGACTGGCTCGCCACCTTTGGCGGCGGCCTGATGACCACCTGTGGTTTAACGCATGTCGGCGGCCCGGAGAGCGATCAGTACGGTGAACGTGGGCAACATGGACCGGTGAGCAACATCCCCGCAGAACTCACTTCGATTGTACAACCTGATCCGCGATCTGGCAGAATGGAGATGCAAATTTCCGGGAGCATAAAACAAATGCAGGTTTTGGGAGCTTGTATCGAACTCAAACGAACGATATCGGGGAAGCTGGGACAGGCCGCTATTGTGATCCATGATGAAGTGACCAACTGTGGCAATACCCCGGTCCCGCATATGCTCTTGTATCATTGTAATTTTGGCTGGCCACTGGTGGATGAGGGGGCGGATATACGCTGGCAGGGCGCATGGCAGTCGCCAAACGAAGGGATCACCAATAAGATCTTTAAGGAAGGGAATAACTTTCATAAATGCTCAGCGCCTCTTCCGCAGCATGCGGGCAGGGGGGAGGAGGTTGCCTTCATTGATATCGAAGCAGATGCTGCGGGAAAATGCGTATGCGGGTTGCACAACGGCCGCTTAGGCATTGCTGTTGTCCTGCGATTTGATAAAAAACAATTACCCTGGCTCATTAATTGGCAACACTGGGGAAGCGGTGAATATGTGACAGCCCTTGAGCCGGCGACCAACCCACCCATCGGCCAGGGAAAGGCGCGGGCGCAAAACACCTTGCTGCAGATCGCACCGGGAGAGACAAAGACTTACGATCTGGAATTTGAAGTGTTGCACAGCCCGGAAAAAATCAATACATTTATTCAACGATCAGGCAAAACGAATTAATCAACCAATTTTAATTAATTAAAACAAATGGAAAAATTAAGCGTTGCAGAAAAGGCATTCGACCAGGGGAAAGGAATTTTACGGCTGGCGCCGAACTGGGTGCCCCGGTCATTTTGTGTACCGGGAAGAAGAATTAAGTTGCATCCCGATGATTATTACGTCCTGGGCGGCGAACGCGGCGGTATTGACGAACGTTGGTTCTCCTCCACGACACCCGCAAAAAATGGTCCTTTGACAGGGGAAAATGAAGGTTTGAGTGCGGTGGTCTTTACCGATGGGAACAGTGAGCGGCAAATTTTATTAAGGGATGTCGTAGACACGCTTAAAGGAGCAGTCATCGGGGACCGGCTGTGGAATGAATACGGCTCCTGGCCGATGTATTCCAAATTCTTTGATAACATGGGCCCTTTACCGCATCATATTCATCATAATGATGAGAAGGCGGCACTCATCGGACAAAAGGGGAAGCCCGAGTCTTACTACTTTCCACCGCAACTGAACAACCATGGCGGTGACTTTCCCTATACCTTTTTTGGCATTGCGCCGGGTACCACCAGGGATCAGATCAGAGAATGCCTCGTTAATTTTACAAAAGGAGATAACAAGATAACCAATTATTCGCAGGCCTTCCACCTGGAGCCGGGCACCGGTTGGGATGTTCCTCCCGGGCTGTTGCACGCGCCGGGAAGCATGTGCACCTATGAACCGCAGAAAGCCTCCGATGTGTTTGCCATGTACCAGTCCCTGGTGAATGAAGCCATTATACCCGAAGTCCTTTTATGGAACGGTACTCCTGAGGATAAAATCGGGGATTTTGATGCATTGATGGATGTGATAGACTGGGACCTGAATGTGGACCCGCAGATGTATGAAAAACGTTTTATGTGGCCAAAGCCGGTGAAAGCGCCCGAACAAATGAAAGCCGAAGGATATGTTGAAAACTGGATCTGTTATAAATCAACCGCTTTTAGCGCCAAGGAACTGACCATTCAGCCTGGCGCCACCGTTACGATCAAAGATAATGCGGCCTACGGTATGATCATGATGCAGGGACATGGTAAGATGGGAGTATGGGATATCGAAACGCCGGCCCTGATCCGTTACGGGCAGTTGACAAATGATGAGTATTTCGTGAGTGAGGCAGCTGCCAAAGAAGGGGTGCAAATTGTGAATGCTTCCCATACCGATCCAATTGTGATGCTTAAACATTTTGGACCGGGAAATCCGGACCTGCCATTATAATATAGAGGCTATAATATTTTTGTTCATTTATAAAACACCTGATGATGCAAGAAAATAATTATCCCAAACTCCACAATGCGACATGGCCGGGTATTGTGGGTAAAGGACAGGATTCCGAACCGGTGATATCCCTGGACACGATGTTGGAGATGACTGCAGGCGCAGAAGTGGATGGGGTGAAGTTTGACGGGATAGACATCGGTCTGTTTAACCCTCACTTTGATATAGATAGTACAGATGATGGCATTAAAAAGCTGGCGGACAGAATAAGCTCCCTCGGTCTTGAGATCGGCAGTATTGTCGCACCTATCTGGCCACCGGATGGTGGCTCCGCCATGGGAAGCGCCGAAGAACGGTCCCGTTTTATAGAGCAGGTACGGAAGTCCTGTCGCTTTGGAAAAGTGTTGCGTGAACTGGGGGTACGGCCCGACGGGGTCGTGCGCATCGATTCAGCCACCGACCCTGAAAGCTGGTCTAAAGACCCTGCCGGCAATACAAAACTGATCGCCCGCACGTTCCGGGAGGCTTGTGACGTGGCTGCTGAATATGGCGAGGTACTGGCCGCGGAAGGAGAGATCTGCTGGGGAGGGATGCACAGCTGGAAAACAATGATTGACACACTGGAGGCGGTGGACAGGCCGAATATAGGTTTCCAGGCTGACATGTCGCATACCTTTCTGTACCTGTTGGGATACAATAGCCCTGAGGACAGGATATTACCTGAAAACTTCGGGTGGGATGACAGGGAAGCCCTGACGGAAGGGCTTAAAAAGCTTACCCATGCCCTCCGTCCATGGACCGTTGACTTTCATGTTGCGCAGAATGACGGCACAGTACATGGAACGGGCTCGCATGATAAGACCGGACGCCATTGCCTGGCAACCGATCCGAACGGCAAGCTTGATATCGCTAAAGACGCAGGCTACTGGTTGCGTGATGATGAGGGTCATCTGACCAAAAAATTGAGGCATATCTGTTGGGACGGCTGTATGTTTCCCAATGAGGTGATGAATCAACAGCAGACCTGGAATGATATTCTGGCAGCCATGATGAAGGTCCGGCGGCTGCATGGCTGGCATCAGGCGGATTGATTGTAGTTATCTAACCTTTAAAATAATTTTCAGAAATGGCAAAGAAAAATGCATTGAGAATAGGGCTGATCGGATGTGGGTTTATGGGAAGGACGCATTCCAATGGCTATAACCGTGTGCGTAATTTTTTTCCCGAACTAAGCTATCAGCCGGAATTAAAAGCTGTCTGTTCCCGTAACAAAGATAAAGTCAGGGCTTTCGCTGATCAATGGGGATATGCATCTGTAGAAACGGATTGGAAGACGCTTGTGGCGCGGGATGACATTGATGCCGTTGATATTTGTGCTCCCAATAACATGCATGCGGAAATCGCCATAGCGGCGGCAAACGCAGGTAAGATCGTTTTATGTGAAAAGCCACTTTCCAGGAATCTGGATGAAGGCCGCGAGATGCTGGATGCGGTGGAGAACGCCGGTGTAAGAAACATGATCTGGTATAATTATCGTCGCATTCCCGCCGTCACACTGGCCAAGCAGCTTATTGACTCGGGTAAACTGGGGAAGATATTTCATTACAGGGCTAATTTTTTACAGGACTGGACGATCAGTGCGGACGTTCCCCAGGGGGGAGAGAGCCTCTGGCGCATGGACGCCAATGTGGCGGGATCCGGCGTAACCGGCGATCTTCTCGCCCATTGTATCGATACAGCGATGTGGATGAACGGGGGCATTAAGGATGTGACGGCCGTCACCGAGACTTTTGTGAAAGAACGTCTTCACCAGTTAACCGGCAAAATGGAAAAGGTTGGAATCGACGATGCCTGTGCGTTTCTTTGCCATTTCGACAATGGCTCATTGGGTGTATTTGAATCAACCCGCTATGCCAGAGGGCACAAGGCTTTATATACTTTTGAGATCAATGGGGAGAACGCATCCATCGCATGGGATCTGCATGATATGAACCGTCTTGAATATTTTGATCATGGAGATGATGCCAACGTCCGGGGCTGGCATTCCATTCATGTAACCGATGGAGATCAGCCCTACATGGACAAGTGGTGGGTCCCGGGACTTTCTATTGGATACGAGCATAGTTTTATTCACCAGACCGCTGATTTTCTTAAAAGCCTGGAAACGGACGAGCCCTGTTCACCCACCTTCAAGGATGCCTTTGAAACCCAGAAGGTATGTGAAGCCGTGCTTCAGTCCGCTGCTTCCAGAAGCTGGCGGAATACGGGTGTTCAATGGCAGGGTCAGTGACGATCATCCATAGGAGACAGACGGACGTTATTTTCGAATCTGTAAAGATACCATCAGAAGTATTTTGGGGCTGTTGACACAGGGGTAGTAAAAGGACTCCCGATATAGCGTGACTTTCCAAACTAAAAAGAAGTTTTCCGGCCATGGTTTCTGCTTATCCGGGATATCCTTTCAATACAAAACAGCCGGAAAGAAGATAGTGATCTCGAAAATTTTCTGGTGTATAGAAAAACAGAGAAGCATACCTGTCCACAAAATAGATTGATCATGAAGCAGTACAAAACAGTTTTTGTATTCATGGCGCTTGTCTCCGTTGCCGCCACCTGCTACGGACAGAAGGAGATTCCTTTGTACCAGGGGAAAGTACCGGATGCGCGGGCCGGAGCTGCCGATGAGGAAGCTTTTAACGCGGATCATACAGCGGTCTCCAAAGTATCCATCCCGACGCTCACCATTTATCTGCCACCGGAAAACAAGGCGACAGGAACGGGGGTGATCATCTGTCCGGGTGGAGGCTATCATAACCTTGTCATCGACAGGGAGGGTTACCGGATGGCGAAACGCATGGTTGCCTTAGGTGTGGCAGCGTTCGTATTGAAATACCGGCTGCCCAGCGACCGGACCATGATCAATAAAGCCATTGGTCCGCTTCAGGATGCACAACAGGCCATTAAACTTGTAAGGCTGCATGCTGCCCTGTGGCATGTAGACTCCAATAAGTTGGGAATTATGGGTTTTTCCGCCGGAGGACACCTGGCCTCCACGGCCGGAACACATTTTAGCCATCCGGTGATTGAAGATAAGCAGGGCATCAGCCTACGGCCCGATTTTATGATACTGGTCTATCCGGTAATAAGCTTGACCAACAGCCTCGGGCATGTCGGTTCCCGGAACAATCTGCTGGGTAAAAATCCAACGGCTGAGGAGATAACAGCATTTTCCAATGAACAGCAGGTGACACCCGAAACCCCGACCGCCTTTATCGTTCAGGCCGGAGATGACAGTGTGGTGAAAGTGGCCAACAGCATCGTGTTTTTTGAGGCCTTACACCGGTATAAAATACCTGCGGCCCTGCATATTTATTCAAAAGGGGGGCATGGGTTCTTAAAATACCCGCCACGGGATGTCTGGATGAAAGACCTGGTTTATTGGATGAAAACGAACGGTTTCCTGCCACAATGATTATTAATCTTTGAATTTTATGAGATAGGTCATGAAAATAAAGATTTTAAGTCCGCTTTGGGGATATGAGCACTATGACCTGAAGGAAATCCTGGACAAGATAACGGCTGCCGGCTATGACGGAATTGACACTGGCATGCCGGAAGATGCCGCGCAAAGAAAATGCCTGCTGCGCTACGTGGAAAGACATGGGTTGACCCTTGTCCTGCAGCAACATCAGGCAAATGGTGATTCCTATGAAGCGTTCAAAGCGTCGTTTCTTCATTTTCTTGAATTAAGTGCCCAGGGAAATCCACTGCTGATCAATTCTCATACAGGCAGGGATTATTTTTCTTTTGAGCAAAATCTTCAGTTGATCGATATCGCACAATCCTTTAGTGAAAAGACAGGTATCCCCGTAGTGCATGAAACACATCGTGGAAGGTTTGGTTTCAGTCCGCTGGTCATGCAGGAATATTTTAATGCCCGGCCGGCCTTAAACATCACCGCAGATCTTTCGCACTGGGTATGCGTCACTGAAAGCTTTTTGGAAGGTTTTTCAGGGACGCTCTCGGACGCTATTGCAAGGACAAGACATGTTCATGCAAGGGTTGGCTACGAAGAAGGCCCGCAGGTGCCTGATCCCCGCGCCCCGGAATGGAAATACGCGGTGGACTATTTTTTATCTTGGTGGAACGGGATCGTCGAGACACGTCTTCAAAACGGCGATTCTCTTTTAACATTTACCACTGAATTCGGACCGCCTCCTTATTTGCAAACTGCGCCATTCAGTAACAAACCGGTAGCAGACCAGTTTGAGATCAATTGTTATGTAAAGGATCTGCTTTGTGATCGGTATTCCCGGTATAGATAATACCCATTGGCTTTAAAAGAGGAAATGATTGGTTGAAGTTAGAAAAATGGCTTTGCGCGTTTCTTTAAACCGTCCTTTGAAGATGGTTTTTCATTTAATATGACCCTGGTGTTTGGATGGTAAGTCTTAGAACGGATAGCGATGCTGTGTGGCTGCTCAAGCTATCCAAAACATGCATTTTGAAAATATTGTAGTTGAACGAATATGGATGAGATTCCATTGACCTCCAGGCGATGTGGTGAATATGAAATCCCAGGGCCATTCATGACCATCCCAAGCCCATCCGAGGCGACATGATTGATATGAACGGTATATGCTTGAAATAAAATGCTCGGCATTTTAAAGGAGATAGTTTCACCGAATATTAGTATGATTGGACAATGATATTGTGAATAAAAGCCTATGCCTATTCTTTTAAAAAGGAGCAGGTAAAACTATTAAAATGAATAAGGTTATTGAAAGTCTGGAGATATAGGTCTGGCGTTCTTTTTAAATCAGAGGAATACTATATCCTCTGCGGTATTTGGCAGTTACTCAATCCGGTCAGGTTGTTAATTGGGCACCCCTTCCAATGATAAAGGCGGCCAGGGGAAGCCTATATGGCTGCCTGAATCTATGCATTCATTTCCTGGACAGCGACGCTACCATGGTATTAAGATTTCCGGAAGATCGGCACGTAGATCATGGGCATCATGAATCCGCCGGAGCATTTAAGTATTCGTTTTGATATTGTAACGGTGTTTTATGGGTGACGGATTTAAACTGGCGGTTAAAATTGGAAAGATTATTAAAGCCGCAAGCATAGCAAATCTCAGTTATATTCATTTTATCCTCCAATAAAAGTTTGCAAGCATATCCGATACGAACTTCCTTCAAAAATTGCCAATAGGTCTTGTTAGTTTGTGATTTAAAATACCTGCAAAAATAATGCTGGCTAATGTTGGCCGCGGCCGATGCTTCCTTTATGGATATCTCCTCGTGGAAATTATCGAACGTATAGGTATATATCTTGTTAATTCTTTCGGAATGAATGTGCTTATCCTGTTGTGTGAAGCCTATGCTGGACAGAAGTTTATATTCCTTAGTTGTGGCGATTAGATCTAACATTCCTATTAGGCATTCTATCCTTTGGGCACCTTTCGTATTCAATATCCTCTCCATTTTATCTCTGAGTTTCAAGCGTGTTTTTCCTGTTATTCTGATGCCCCTTTTTGCTTTTTCAAGTAATTCTTTTATGAGTTCCAGCTCCGGTAAACATAGGAATTTAGATCCCCAAAAATCATCGGTAAAATGTACTACAACCGCTTCGACATGTAGCGCGGGAATACCTTGAAAGTAAACATCATCACTTTTCCATAAATGTGGAAGATTGCTGCCGAGCAAGACAATATCACCGGTATGAAAACGATCAATGCTGTCTCCTACGAATTGCATACCGCTTCCATGACGGATGAGAGTGAGTTCCACCTCTGGATGATAATACCAATGACTGTCAAAATACGGACAGATGTCTTCCCGGATACTAAAGGAATAATTTTGGCTAATGTCAACCTTGCGTAGAACTGGTTTCATCTATGATTTTGTTATTCAGTAAATATACAAAAGACAATTTAATACTAAAAACCCGCTGGACGAAAGCAAATCTGTATGCCGTCCATCGGCTGCCTTTCAATATAGTGTCCCGACACCTTCATGTTGGATAATAGCCAATATAATATCAAAAAAAGACAATAATTCAATCTGGCAAGCGAAAAATTAATATTTACTTTGTCTTTGTAAAAAGTATATTCTTGATCAAATGACTTTAGTATGTTTTTTTCCTGATCAACGAAGATGATGGCACAAAGGTTAATATCCTGTTTTAGTTTAGTGTTCTGCCCTTTGCCCATGGGGCAGCATAGTACAAGATGGAAGTTCATGATGGGATGCTAATTTTACAGGTCAGCAATGAATCATAAAACCAAGGCTGTGCAGGATCGTTAGGCGGAGGAAGGCCATTAGGCTTACAACAGTAAATGCCTGGTAACCTTTGCGGCAGGCAGGACAGCACAGGATATAGAATTTATTGATCGGGCGAGTTGGTGGCGTCCCGACAGGAGGTGCTGTTCTAATGGATATCCCTACTTTAACGAAGAATCAAACAACATGCTGTTGAAGAACTGAACTGTATTGTTTTTATTTGCTTAAGTATAAACAATCGATTGCATTTATTAATACCTGATGTATCCTGATATTTATTTCTTTATAACCTTTAAACGACGATGCATTATATGAAAAAATCTACATTACGGACGGGATACTGTTCTCGATCAAACTTTAGGGAGGCATTATGCCTAAAGGGGAATGCACTCCTGATTATAATGTTGTTATGCTGCTCCCCGGTATTAGCGCAACAGCAGATTCAAATTACAGGACTTGTCGCCTCCTCCGAAAGTAACGATGCCCTCCCGGGCGTTACTGTGCGTGTGGTGGGTACCTCCAGGGGCACGACTACTGACGTGGACGGCAGGTATTCGCTGGAAGCAGAATCCGGAGACTCTCTCACTTTTCACTACATCGGCTATGTGGAAGAACGCGTGAGGGTAGGGCGTCAGCGGACAATTAATGTTTCACTCCATCCGGTATCAAATGAACTCAACGAAGTGGAAATAACAGCTTTTGGAACCAAACAAAAGCGGTCCGATATGGTCGGATCGGTAACCTCAATCAGTGCCGCAGATCTGGCTAAGAATCCCTCCAGCAACTTGACGACTGCCTTAGCCGGTCGGGCCGCCGGACTAATCGCATTTCAGCGCAGTGGCGAACCGGGCCAGGATAACGCGAATTTCTTTATTCGCGGTGTCACAACGTTCGGATATAAAAAAGACCCGTTGATCCTGATCGATGGGGTGGAACTCACGGCCACAGATCTTGCCCGTATTCAGCCCGACGATATTGCCAGCTTTTCCATTTTGAAAGACGCCACCGCTACTGCCGTCTATGGTGCCCGTGGCGCTAACGGCGTTATATTAGTGACCACGAAACAAGGTACTATCGGAAAAGCCAAACTATCACTCCGGATTGAAAACTCGATATCCGCACCGACGGATAATATAGAGTTAGCGGACCCTGTTACCTATATGAGGATGTATAACGAAGCCATTTCAACACGAGATCCATTAGGTGTTTTGCTCTACTCCAGCAATAAAATTGCCAATACAGCTGCGGGCACCAATCCGATTGCTTATCCAGCCAACGATTGGAGAACATTGTTATTTAAGAATTCTACCACCACAAGGCGGGTGAATCTGAACGTGAGTGGCGGAGGTGCTGTGGCGAGGTATTTTGTCTCAGGATCCTATGACAGGGATAATGGTTTGTTGAAAGTGGATCACCGTAATAATTTTAATAATAACATTGATTTGAATAGCTATACACTCAGGACTAATGTAAGCATTAATCTGACAAAGACGACTGAGTTGATCG
>DASULB010000564.1:0-4032 GCA_036278455.1 Chitinophagaceae bacterium
GATGACCTTGCCAATCATCATCTGGAACGGCTTCACCGAGGATACCAGTACTTCCGCGATGCGATTGGTTTTTTCTTCCGCTACGCCGCGCATCACCTGCATGCCATAAAAAAGCAGGATAAAATAAATAAAGAACCCCGAGACGTATCCGATGGCGGTAGAGGCAATGGTGGCATAGGCTGTGTTGCCCTGTGCGTTCCCGGAGGCCCCGCTTCCGGGTTGTAACAAAGAGACATCGGCTTTCATCCCGTCCAGTTTTGCCTTGTCTATCCCGGCGGCGATCATGCGCCGGTCTTCGATGACATTGTTCAGCTGGTCGGTGATGTATCCGTAAGGCGCCAGTCCCAGCTGATGTTTGGCGTAATAGGTAAAGCCTTTAGGATGGTCCAGGTCGATCCGGGGAATGACCAGCAAACCGTTATAACCGGCTTTCTCATACCGGGTCCGGAAAGTGGCGGCGTCCTGGCCTGTCAGGTAGGTAAAAAAAAGTTGTTGCCCGTCCTTCAGCTTCCCGCCGAACAGGCCGCTTTCATCAATGACGGCAATGTGCTGGGTTTCTTTATTGCCACCCATCGCCAGAAAAATTTCCAGCGCGATAAAAGCAGCCATGAGTACCGGGATCAGCAGGGTAATGATGATAAAGGATTTCTTTTTGACCCTTGAAAGGTATTCTCGACGGATGATGAGCCATGTCTTATGCATGTGGTATGGTTTTTGGATTTAGGCGGCCGGTTGTGCGGTTGTCTTTAAAGGAGCGGTTTTTTCCACCTGCTCGATGAAGACCTGGTTGATGCTGGGAAGGATCTCATGAAAGGCGTTGATGGTATGGCCCCGTCCCATGAAATACTGCAGGGCGTCATTGTTGGACTTTCCCGCTTTCAACTTGATGACGACGGTATTTTGATTGACGGCTTCCACCAGGAAGATTTCGTTGTCCTGTTCCAGCCGCTCTTCCGGCGCTTCTGCGAGGGTAATACTGAATTCGTTTTTCTTGAAATCATGCTTTATTTTGTCAACGGTTCCATCCAGGATCTTTTTCCCCTGGTCAACCAGTACAATATGCCTGCATATTTCCTCCACTTGTTCCATACGATGGGTAGAGAAGATGATGGTGGTGCCTTTCTCCGATAATTCAAAGATCTCATCCTTGATCACATTGGTGTTGATGGGATCCAGCCCGGAAAACGGTTCGTCCAGGATTAAAAGCGGCGGCTCATGCAGAATGGTGGAAATAAACTGAACTTTCTGCTGCATGCCTTTGCTCAGGTCACCCACCTTCCTGCTCCACCAATCCTGCAGGTCGAATCTTTTTATCCAGAACATCGCTTTGCTGCGGGCTTCGGATAAGCGCATGCCTTTCAGTTGTGCCAGGTAAAGGATTTGTTCCCCCACCAGCATCTTTTTGTATAAACCTCTTTCTTCAGGCATATAACCGATCAGGCTGATGTCCCTGGCCGCATTGAAGGGTTTGCCGTTGAGCAGGATCTGGCCTTCATCGGGATAAAAGATGCCCGTGACCATACGAAGCAGCGTCGTTTTACCGGCGCCATTGGGTCCCAGTAATCCAAAGATATTTCCTTTGGTAATATCAAAGCTGATGTCATCCACCGCCTTATGCGCGGCGTAATATTTCTTCAGGTGCTGAACACTCAGGATGTTTTCCATATGCTTTAAATGAGGAATGAATACTTTGTTACAAAATAGTAAAAAATATCCGGAATAATGACAATATGAAATAGGTTGCACGGCCGGAGCTAAACCCCTGTAAAACAAAGGTGCTTATGACCTTTCAAAACGGACATAAAAAACCGGCAGTTTATTGCAAACTGCCGGCAGCTATTTCTCCCTTTCTTCTGATGAAGAAACGTTTCGGCTAAAACGGTAAATCATCCGATGATTCCTCAGAAGCGGAATTGGATCCGGAATTGGAACCAGCGTCAAATCCGGCATCTGATGGTTCACCTGTTTGACGACTGTCGCCTGCCGATGACGATGGTGTACTGCCACTACCACTGGTAACACTTTCCATCTTCCATGCTTTTACATCGGTATACCAACGGTCATTATATTCCCTGCTTTCGATATCTATGGAAGCCTTTACGGTGTCACCTTCTTTCATGTTATTGACCTGGTTCAGACCATCGCCCCAGACGGTAATGCAAACCTTCTTGGGAAAGTTGCTTTCCGTCTCCATCACGAACCCGCCTTTTTGCCACGGTCCCCTGCTGCTTTCTCCTTTTTGGACATCCAGTATTTTGAATACCTTCCCTGTTATTTCTAAAGCCATGTTGTATTTTTTAAACGTTTAATTTTTACAAATTCAAAGGTACGGTTTTCATTTTTTCTCAGCAATTTTTTTGATGCAAAGCGGCAAAGCATCCTCTCTATCAAAGGTATATAAATTTCTATTTAAACCGAAATCAAAGCAGAGCAAGCTAAACAGGTTACCCTAAACATATATCAGTTTGTTTTATCATGCAACAAGGTATGCAAAAAAAGAATTTGGTTTTCGTCACTGTTTCGCTGAGCCCTTGATGGCTAAGAGATTGAGTGAATAAAAGATAAACTTGTATTAAATGGGCATGCTATTATCGTAGAAAAAAAGAACCACAAAAACAAAGGAAATAGATTTTTTTTTTCAACATTTTGTTGAGAAATTCGCCTTTTATTATTTAAAAAGATTGTACATTCACTTTCTGAATATTATCAGCCCAGAATAGGATTTATTTTTTTAAATTCGCTTCACCCTTTATTACTAAATGCAAAACATTCACTAAATGACCAGCACACATGAACAAATTTGGGAAAAGTGTCTGAGCATTATTAGGGATATCGTGGAGTGGCAACCCTTTAAAACATGGTTCGAGCCTATTAAGCCGGTCAAACTTGTAGAGAATGTGTTAACCATCCAGGTCCCCAGTCAGTTTTTTTATGAATATCTCGAAGAACATTATGTAGGGCTGTTAGGTAAAACGATCAAAAGAGAATTGGGCAAAGAAGCCCGGCTTGAATACCGGATTGTGGTAGACGGTGGTTCCGGTCAGCCCGATCAGGTGACCATCAGTATGCCAACGAGTTTTAACCGTCCCCGTCCCGAAAGCGATGTAAATTTTCCACTGGTCATTAATAACCCCGTGAAAAATCCTTTTGTGATTCCGGGATTGAAACGGGTGCAAATAGAATCACAGCTTAACCCCAATTATACCTTTGGTACTTTTATCGAAGGCGAATGTAATCGTGTTGCAAGAAGAGCGGGAAAAACGATTGCCGAGAAACCAGGCTGTACTTCTTTTAATCCGTTGGTGATATATGGTGGTGTGGGCCTTGGAAAAACGCATCTTGCCCAGGCCATTGGAAACGAGGTGAAATGCATTTATCCGACCAAGGCTGTTTTATATGTCAGTGCCGAAAAATTCATCAACCAGTTTATTGACAGTGTACGTCGTAAGGAGATCAATGATTTTATTCATTTTTATCAACTGATTGATGTACTCATCATTGATGACATTCAGTTTTTTGCACGTGCCGAGAAAACGCAGGATGCCTTCTTCTCTATTTTTAATCACCTGCATCAGTCGGGTAAGCAATTGATCCTCACTACCGACAAACCACCAAAGGATTTAGAGGGACTGCAGGAAAGATTGCTGAGTCGTTTTCGCTGGGGATTGAGCGCTGATTTGCAGATCCCTGATTTTGAGACCCGGATGGAGATCCTGGAAATGAAGATGAAAACCGATGGTATGGAAATACCAAAGGATGTAATAAAGTATGTGGCCTATAATGTGCAATCCAATATCCGTGAACTGGAAGGCGCGCTGATTTCTCTTTTAGCCCAGTCCTCTCTGAACCGGAAGGAGATAGACCTTGAGCTCGCTAAAAAGGTATTAAAATCGTTTATTAAAACGACTTCCAGGGAACTGACCATAGAGACCATCCAGGAAATGGTTTGTGAGTACCTGAACGTGTCTTATGATACGTTGCTGGAGAAAACACGCAAGCGGGAAATTGTACAGGCCCGGCAAATTACCATGT
>DASULB010000565.1:0-22591 GCA_036278455.1 Chitinophagaceae bacterium
CGATGACCTTTGCACCGGCTATACCGGCGAATTGCATGGCCCCCAGGCCAATGGGTCCGGCGCCCACCACCAGTACGGTCTCTCCTTGTTTTATATCTGCCCGTCTCACCCCGTGGGCGCCAATAGACAATGGTTCCACAAGCGCCAGTTCATCAAATCCCAGGTCCTCTCCATGAACCAGCGCTTCACAGGGTACCGATAAATAGGCGGCCATACCACCATCCACATGGACACCACATACCTGGATGTGCGCACAACAATTGGGCTTACCCGCACGACAGGCCACACACCGGCCGCAAGAAAAATAGGGAATGAAGGTAACGGTCTCCCCTTGCCTAAATCCGGCCGCCCCGCGAGGGTCTACTAATTCACCAGCCAACTCGTGACCCAAAATACGCGGATAGTTGAAAAAAGGCTGTGTCCCTTCAAAGGCATGCAGATCCGTACCGCAAATACCAATTCTTTTAATACGGATAATGGCCCGCCCCGGGGTGGCCACCGGCTCCGGTCTCGTGCCATATTCCAGGACGCCCGGCGTTTTACATATCAATACTTTCATGGCAGCATCATCGTTATTCATCAGGTTGTTTTTATAAAAATCCGGCTTCCTCAGTGGTTGACCCTATCGCAGCTGACAGGCAAACGGTACGCTGACGCAGCAGGGTCAATTACCGTCAAATATACATTTAAATATATCAACTATCTTCTGCGATGGACATTCCGGTACCTGACAATCCACTGCTCTATCCTGTCCCCTTCTCACCGGAACTGTGGACGACTACGGTTTTACTGATAAATTTCACTTTGATCAATATCCTGAAAAGTTAATGATTTTATTACCGGATAATCGATATAACCTGCCGGTCCCGGCGTGTAGAGACGGTCATAATCAACCGGATTGAGCGCTTCGCCGGATTCTATTCTTTCTACAAAATCCGGATTGGATAAAAAAGAACGGCCAAATGCAACCAAATCAGCAAAACCGGCGTCCAACGCCTTTTCCGCTGTTTCGGGAGTCTGTCCATTACTTAAAATAATGGTTCCAAAGAAGTTATCCCGTATTGCCTGAAATGCTTTTTCAGGTATGGGGGCATTGACTGCAATATGTACGTACGCGATTTTCAATGCATTTAAGTTTTGAGCCAGCCAGGCGTAAGTGGCAGTAGTATCATCTTCATCGTAAGGCTTCAAATCGCCCAATTTTGAAAAGGGTGAAAAGCGAATGCCTACTTTGTCCCTCCCAATGGCACTGGCTACAGCCTGAACAACTTCTAATGTGAATCGACTGCGATTTTCAATACTGCCGCCATATTCATCTGTACGCGTGTTTACATTCGGATTTAAAAATTGCTCTAACAAATATCCATTCGCACCATGGATTTCGACTCCGTCAAAACCCGCTTCGGTTGCGTTTTTGGAAGCCGACACAAAATCATCAACTACTTTTTTGATTCCGTCTTTTGAAACCGGAACCGGCGATGAAAAATCTTGCAATCCCTTAGTATCCGTAAAAATTTGACCGACTGCTTTCAAGTCTGTAGCACCGACCAAAGAGACTCCTTTTGGCAGATTATCCGTATGACCGATGCGGCCGCTATGCATCAATTGCACAAATATCTTAGTCCCGTCCTGATGTACTTTAGCCGTAATTGGTTTCCACCCATCAACTTGTTGCTGACTGAAAATTCCGGGCATTCTGGGATAACCAAGCGCTTCGGGGGCGGGCGCGGTTCCTTCGGTTACGATTAACCCGGCACCGGTACGCTGTCCATAATAGGTCTCCATCAGTTGGTTGGGCAAATTATCTATGGCCCGGCTACGCGTCATTGGAGCCATTACCAAATGATTTTTTAATTCAAATTTACCTTTTGTAAAAGGCGACAATAATTTTTTCATTTTGCTATATTTTAAATTTATATAGCAAAGGTCCATCGTTATCATCGGATAGAATAACCGTATTCAGCTATAAAATAGTCCTATCCTTCAACGGAATATTTTTTTGGAGTAGTTCCGTAATGCTTTTTAAATAAGCGGCTAAAATGACTCAGGTTTGAAAAGCCGAGTTCGTAGCCAGCTTCTGAAACCGATCTGTTAGCTTGTTTTAATAGAAAAGCAGCTTCTTCCATTCTCGCTTTTTGAAAATAATTAAAGATCGAATCGCCGAAGGTTTGTCTGAAGAGCTGGTTTAATTTGGTTTCACTCATTGCCGCCATTTTTGCCAATTCATTTAAAACCGGTGGTGAGCTTAAATCATTTAATATTTCATTTCTGATCATCATCAATTTTTCCGCATCTGTATTGCTAATGTTTCTATAGCTTTTGTTTTCCCGTATAGATAACCGCCTAAAAAGCAAGTATAAAAGTTCCAGCACCTTGATTTGAATATAAAAATGGTTTAACGCATCTTCCACGGTAGTATCAGCAATGTTTTTCAAAAGCAATTTCATTTCAGCATTCATACTTTCAAAAAACAAAAAAGATGCTTTTTCCGTAGTGATGGTTCTTATTGTAGAATTGGCACTTTTAACGGACAGCAAGTTTTTAAGTCTGGATGCAGTAATTCCGATCACTATATATTGGGTGCGGGTATTAGCCGGGAATCGGATGGTGGACCTAAAATCGTTTGTCGTGACTTGTACAGCGGAGTTGCTGCCTTGCGAAAATGGCATGTTTCCATCTTCATTGTATTTCATCTCCAATGATTGTTCATTGTTGTAAAAAAATATACTCAGGAAGTCATTCATGTTAAGCGTCGGATCCCGTTGAATCACAAAATCTTCCTTCAAGGCATATTGGTGCATGACCAATCTAAAATCATCCGCAAATACTATTCTGCGAACAAAACCCTCCCCCATGCTCCGGGGTATTTTCAAAAGATTGTCTTTTACCGGCATTTTGATTTGATCTGCAAACTGAGCGAGAAAGTCAAAATGAGGCGATGCGGTAAATCGAAGAATCATTGGCTGCAGATTTTGGACCTTCCTTGTAAAACACTGGCTACCTTCCGGCTGTAGCAAAGCTACCAATATTTAATCGGAAAGACGATGTGCATTTACGCTTCTGTTTACGACAGTATAGTCCGATACCGGTTTGGCATCAGCGGGCCGGCGTGCCAGTTTTTCGCACTGATGCAGGTATCAGCAGCTGTTCCGCACCCACGGAACTTTGTTGAGCGACAACACTCACAATGAACTTTTTGTCATAAATTGGGGAACGGTTCCGGGCGGATAGCATGCTATTCTCCCCTGCACAAGACCGTAAACGATAGCGTCAATGCTATAAGCGACCCTACTATCTTCAAAACTACATCGTCCAAAAACCCACAACAATGCCCGGGGGTAATAAGTCTCTGTTATTCCGTAATCCTGATGGCAACCTTGTGAACTTGTTTACGCCGGTTACGCCAGGAGCAGGTAAGAAATTTGACGGGTGAAAAATAAGCATTACCGCTAACAAATAAGGCTTAACTGCCCCTTGCAAACCGGAGTTCCGATTTACGTCTCTGCTGAACTGAGGCGCCCGTCGCTTATTGTTCCTTATTTGTTACTGAGTTTGTTGACCTATGGGATTTCAATCAAGACCGTTTATGGTTTTAAATGGAGGCGGCGTAAAACAGATGGCCGCTTTTGAGGGCGTTCGGGCAGAAATTATTTTGTGCTTTCTTCCTTTTATTATCTTCTCCATTGAAAGTGTGAACATGTGACGTAGCGGGAAAATTAATGGCTTATTTTTCCCTGGCAGCTATCCTGATCACCTCTGGCAACAATCCGGGGGAGGTAACCTTGACGGTGATTTCTCCCGGCTGAAGGGTGGATTGTATATAAGCAAGCAGTTTACCATGGTAGGCTTTTCTGTAATCTGCCTGATAACTTTCATGGCTTTTGTTGTCCCCGCTTTCCAATCCAAGCAGTCTTGCCGGTCCCTGCAATTCACAGGTGATTTCATTGTCCGCGTCATAAACCAGGTTGCCGTCCTGATCTACTACCGAAATGGTAAGATGCGCCACACTTTCCGCGTCGGGTTTTAAATGACCGACGTCCGCAGACACCTTCAGCTTTTCCGCTGCTCCATAGGTCCTCAACAAATCACCGGCCACTGCCTTTTTTCCTTTATATCCCTTAACCGACAAGGTGCCCGCTTTGTAAGGAACCTCCCAGGAAATCATATGCCCCGTGGAATCAGTCATGGACTTTCTTCCCAGTGACCGGCCGTTTAAAAATAATTCCGCGGCAGTGCAATTGGTAAAGCAGCTGACGGCTATCTCGTCGCCCGGGCTGTAATGCCACACCGGGTCGGCCCGGTGATGCGACCAAAGGGAGCCTTTGCCATGATGCGCGGTAACACGGGCAGTGCCGATATAGATCATGGGGGTGTTTGCCCAAAGGCTTTGCCGAAAATAATATTCGGGCTTTTTAAACCCTGCCAGGTCGAGCAGCCCCGCGCCATTGCTGCGGGAGGGCCATTTAGAAGCCTCCCCCATGTAATCAATGCCCGTCCACAAGAACTGTCCCGCCACAAAGGCATTGTCCTTCACCGCCTTCCAGGCTGGGTAACTCATGGAATTCTCGCTGCCAAATAGCTTCCGGCCGGGAAAGCGACGATGGTCCTCCCTATAACGGTATTCCTGATAATTATACCCCGTAACATCCAGCAACTGCGCATATCCTACCTTATCCGATACGGTCACCGCCGCAAGGGCCGCTGTTACCGGACGGGTGGTATCAAATCGTTTGGCTACCGCCACCAGCCCGCCGGCAATCCTGCGGAGGTTGGTCGCGGCGGGATGATCAGCCAGGTAACCGGTACCATAGATCTGCGGATTACGCCCCTGGTTTATGGTGGGATCGGAATAAGGATCATTGGGATAATCTATTTCATTGCCGATGCTCCATAAGATGACACTGGGATGGTCCCTGTCACGGAGGATCATATCCCTCAGGTCTCTGTCAGCCCATTTTTTAAAGTATTCATGATACCCATCCGTTCCCGGAGTGCCGACATTCCACCCTTTGATCCACTTATGCTTTCCCAGTTCCCATTCATCAAAAGCTTCATCCATTAACAGGAATCCCATCCTGTCGCACAGATCATATAACTCCGGCGCATGCGGGTTATGTGACAACCGGATCGCGTTGCAGCCGGCGGCCTTCAATATTTTCAGACGTCTCTTCCATACATCGGAGGGTACGGCCACCCCCAGGCACCCCGCATCATCATGGAGGCATACACCTTTCAATTTCATATTCACACCGTTTAGAAAAAAGCCTTTGTTTGCATCGAAATGGAAACGCCTGATCCCCACAGAGGTCGTTTTCTCATCGATAATCCTGCCGGCTACCCGGACAATGGTATGCAAGGTATACAGGGAAGGATCCGAAGGCGACCATAGGTCAGGATGAGCAACTTCCATTACCGCAGTGAGCGTATCTTTTCCGCCCCGAATAAGATGAGCTTTGGCGGTCGCAGAGCCGACGACCTTTCCATGCTTGTCAATAAGTACATTCGCCAGTTCAAATTTCTTTGCCTGGGAGGCTTCATTGGTTAAGCGAACCCTGATCCTCAAATTGGCGGAACGGCCACTGACTTGCTGACTGGTGACAAAGACTCCCCACTTACTGATATGAAGCGGGTGGGTGACGATGAGATAAACGTTGCGGTAGATCCCCGAACCGGTGTACCAACGGGAGTCTGCGAATTCATGATGGTTGACGCGGACAGCGATCACATTGGTGCCACCAATATGGACATAAGGGGTCATGTCATAGCGAAAGGTGATAAAGCCATTAGGACGTTCACCCAGAAAATGGCCGTTTATCCAGACTTTGCTATCCTTATAGACACCGTTAAATTGAATAAACACTTTCCTGCCTGCATCCATTGCAGGCAGCGTAAACCGTTTCCGATACCAGCCGATACCCCCCGGCAAATACGCGGTTGCGCTTGCCCACTTTTCACTAAAGGGCCCCTCGATGCTCCAATCATGAGGCAGCCTCACCGCCCGCCAGCCTGCGTCATCAAAAGAAGGCACCTGCGCGCCGGTGGTGTCCCCTTTGTAAAACCTCCATTGTTGATCGAATAATAAAACCTTGCGTCCTTTATCCTGTCCATTGGCGGCGGTGAGGACACCGCAGAGGACAAAAATCAATAATACAAAGGACGTTGTCAACCCGGTTTTTTTCATGTAAATAGGTTTGAAAAGCTTTTCAAATCATTGTTTGATATTGTTCAGACCCTGAAATGAGCCATGCTTCTTTTTTCCCGTCCTCAAAAATACTGCAGTCCCATGTCCTACCTGCCCCATCTGCCCTGCGACGGAGGGTCGAAGGCCCGTAACATGCAAAACAACCACGCAGTCGGTCAGCGGATGATCCTGATTAAACAAGGCAGCACCATTAGGTGGGTATCTTCCGGACAAGCTGCCTCCCGTTATCCTTTCGGTTGACCGTCCTCCAGCCCGGTAGTGCTCCCCGGGAAACGAGGAATTCTACAGGAGCCGTGATAAACTATTCTCCATCACCCACCCGTCCTGACTTTTTCTGATATACCCTGACATAATCAATCTCGAATTTCCGGGGAAAACGGGTACCCGAAGGATCTCCGCCGTTATCACCCCCTACCGCCAGGTCCAGTAAGATATACTGCGGCTGCATGAATGGATTGATGCCATTCGGATTCACCAAACTATCCAAAGGGACCTCGTTCATTAAAAGATTATCAACATATAACCTGATTCCCTTTTTATTCCAATCCATTCTCCAGATGTGGAAATGTTTATTCCAGCCTTTGTAAAATGAGCCAAGCGGCTTCTTTACGCTAAACCATTTAGCGACATTGGATTTTTTTGTACCACAAGCGATATTGGCTAAAAGGTGCTTCCTGTAATATTCCATGATATCCACTTCGCCGTTCGATGGCCATCTGCCCTTGATCCCTAAAGTCCAGAACGCAGGCCAAAGACCATTATCAGTATCTATTCTCGCACGCATGATAAACCTCCCGTATTGCCAGCTCTTATGGCCTGCGGTATTGAGACTGGCTGAGGTATAGGCTATCCATTTTCTTTGTTTTCTCCAATCTTTGCTTCCCGGCACAAATTCCGGATTGGGCAGGTGCGCCCTTTTAGCTTCAATGATCAATTTGCCGCTTTTGCACCATGCATTGGCCGGCTGATACCACTGGTCTTCATTATTGCGCACAAACCCATGCTCAAAACGCCAAACCGATGTATCGGGCGGTCCGTCTTTATTAAATTCATCGGCCCAGACCAAATGATAACTATCGTCGCCCGATGGCGGGTTGACGCCAAAAAGATTCACGCAAAAAGAAGCAAGAATAAAGACAAAGCCGCTATACCACATGGGAATGTTTTTGCCACTTCATAAATACGGGGGGTACAAAAAAGACCCCTGGTTTTGAATCGTTGTTGGTGATGTCCATCGTTTACCACCATACTTAGAGGAACTATAATAGTGGTTAATGACAAATATCAATTACAGCCGGACCAGGTTCCGCAACAAGATAATACCATTGAAATTTGTTCCACCCGATCATCCACTTTCGTTTCTCCCGAAATTTACCGTCAAATTTACCTTTATTTATCACAAAACAAAACGCCGGAGAGACCGCCATTCCAATTTCACCGTGATCATTCAGGCCTTTTCTGGGGGAGAACATAGGAATAGTTGAACATACGGCCAACCTCTTGCAATACCATTGCCACGAAAACAGTGAAAAATATATGATTTCTCTCGCTATTGTCTGATCGCTCTAAAGCCCTGTATATCGTTTACTATCTCAATAATAAATGCTGACAAAAATCAGCGATACCGCAGGCATCAACATTTCTTACTAATATAAAGGTTTAATACGTCAATCTTTTTGCCTGATTTTATTTCCTCACGCGCTAAATACCCGTTCATACGGGACAATCGAACATTAGCAATTTCAAATGAATAAACTATTGATCAATAATAAAACCTTTTGGGTGCTGATTTTCATTGATAAGTTCAGAACTTATCAATGATCAATGCTATGTTTACAGCTTTTCAGCGAGAACCGGAATAAATAAAATTAACGCTCAAGTCCCGTCGCTGGCAGGACGGAAGTTGTGAAAAATCCAACCCTTTGATAAAAGTTCATAAATTGACGCCGCTTCGAAGACAGGGACAGGTTCATCATTAACAGGCTGTTGACGCAGCCTCTGATTTATCCTGGTTTGAATTTCCTGTACATATCCGGCTACCTCACATCCATAAACATCATGATGCCATCTGAATAAACAAGCACGTAACCTCCCTGTCACTCAGAGCCAAAGCCGGTACTTCCCATTCTTGTAACTTTTTCAGCTGTATCAAATAAATTTGAAGTTATTCTATCCTTCAACCGTTAAATTTGCACCTGGTTTTACTTAAAAGGAATAACAATCGATATGGACCAACAGTCCTTTAAAACAAAACCTGACGTTTTTAAGGATCAAAAAGCATTCCCTATGAATTTGCATTGGAAGAAATTGTTTATTGCCGGTTTACTACTGGTTTTTTGTCTGCAGGTATCCGCCCAGCGCAAACGGGTGAAAATAACCACCCCTTATGGAAAAATGATCATCGCGTTGAGTGATGAAACACCCCGGTACCGGGACAACTTCATCAAACTGGTCAAAAAACATTTCTATAACGGACTGCTTTTTCATCGTGTCATCAAAGATTTTATGATACAGGGCGGCGACCCACAGTCCAAAAATGCCAAACCCGGCGAAATGCTTGGCAACGGCAATGTAGGATATACCCTTCCTGCCGATTTTCATCCGGACCTGTTTCACCGCAAAGGGGCCCTTGCTGCCGCCCGGGAAGGGGACGCGGTAAATCCCCAAAAAGCATCCTCGGGGTGCCAGTTCTATATTGTCCAGGGGAAAAAATACACCGATGCGCAACTGGACCGGATCCAGGAGCGTACCGGATACCATTTTTCGGCCGCGCAGCGGAACCTATACAAGACCGTCGGGGGTACCCCTTTCCTGGATGGCCGGTATACGGTTTTCGGGCAACTGGTCAAGGGAATGGACGTACTGGATAAAATCGCTTCCGTAAAGACCGATGCCAATGACCGTCCCCAACAAAACATTAAGATGAAAATCCGCGTTGTCCATAAATTTTTGTTATTTTGATCCGGCATAAATCTGTTATTTTCGCAAAAACTATTCGCTATGACATTTCCCGCTGAACTAAAATATACAAAAGATCATGAATGGATCCGTCTGGAAGGCGATCAGGCTACCGTTGGTATCACTGAGTTCGCACAGGGAGAATTGGGTGATATCGTATATGTAGAAGTGGATACAATGGGAAAGAAACTCGAACGCGAGAGCGTTTTTGGAACGGTGGAAGCCGTTAAAACCGTTTCCGACCTGCTCATGCCGCTGGCAGGCACAGTTATTGAAGTAAATCCCAAACTGGACACCAATCCTGAGCTGGTAAACCAGGATCCTTATGGCGAAGGATGGATGGTAAAAATGTCACTGAAAGATCCTTCGGGTACTGATGGCCTGCTGGATGCCGCATCCTATGAAAAGCTTGTGGGCGCCTGAATTCATTGACTGACACGATTGATCATGAAGCTTATCCGATTTTATTTGCCGGCAATGGTCTGGACATTGGTTATTTTGATTCTAACCTTAATGCCGGCAGTGGATATTCCCCATCCGCCTCCTTTTCTGCAAATTCCGCATTTAGATAAGCTGGTACACGGGGGTATTTTCGCGTTATTCGTTATCTTATGGTATGCGGCTTCCTATAAATCATTTTCCGCCACCTATGGGAAAACAAAAGATACCGGCATACGCCAATATCATCCGCTCACCGTACTGGCGGTCGTCATCCTGGCTGCCGTTATCCTGGGATTGCTGATCGAGATCACGCAAAAAGAGTGGACGACCATTCACCGCGATTTTGAATGGTTCGACTGGCTGGCAGATATTATCGGTGCCTTTTTCGGGGGCGCGGTCGCCAATGAAATATTTAAAATAAAACCCGGGTCCCCCAAATAAAAGAACCGGCGATTTTTCCCGTGATTACAATAAAAGATTTCCCTTCCCGTTGAACAGGTAAAAGAACCATATCCTTATCGCATTATGAAGCTACGCCACCTGCTTCTGTTCCTTCTTCCGCTGCTCAGCTTTACCCGAACCGGTCCCGGGGAAGGGCATCTGGATCCCGGTAAAATCGACAGGGATAAGGTATTCCTTTTCATCGACAAATCAAATTACCGCCTGTACCTGTATGAAGACACCAAATTACTGAAGACATACAAGGTTGTTTTCGGTAATAACAACCTGGGGGACAAGCGCATGCAAGGGGACAAGGAAACGCCGGAAGGCACTTTTCATATCATCGATAAACGTACGGACAACCGTTGGAGCAGATTCATGTTATTGGATTATCCAAACAAAGCCTCGCAGGACAAATTTGATTACCGCAAATCCAGGGGGTTGATCCCCCGCAACGCCAAGATCGGCGGCGGCATCGGTATTCACGGCGTACGCCCCGGGGTTCAGCTTGGTATAGATTTGCGTGTGAACTGGACCAATGGCTGCATTGGCATGAAAAACGCCGCAGTGGATGAACTCTATGAGATCGTTAAAATAGGAACCCCAGTGGTTATACGCAGATAAACAACGATTTGTACGCTGAATAAATACGCAAATGCGTTCCATTCCCAAGGGTTGGTATTGTTTTTGCAAAAACAACTGTTCAAAATATAAAAATGCATACTATGAAAACCACCGCAGGATTACTAAAAGGCATACTGATAACGGCAACGGCCCTCATAGGGCTTTCCGCTTGCCAAAAAAACGACAGTACGCAAACGCCCCTGAAAAAACAATACACCATAAGTCCGTCAAACAGGCCGGGCAGTCCTCAAATCAGCGGAACCGTTGATTTCAAAGAAATATTGAATACTGATTCCGTCGATGTCACCATTCAGTTACAAGGTGTTTCCCAGGACGGATCCTATCCCGTATACCTGCGGAACGGGACCTCCATTGAAAACGGAGCCGTCGCTTATAACCTGGGATTTGTAGATGGCCGTAACCCGACACTGACTACTTCCATTCCGGTCTCCTTTTCCAACCTGATCAAATACAACGGTTGCATCGACATTTACCGCAATCCGAACGACACCGTCACGATCGTTGCCCAATCCGAAATTGGCACCAACGAGGTCTACAAGTCCTACAACATGAGCAGTCCGCTGAATAACACCATAAACGGCGAGTTCCGGATATATAAAAGGCCCACCGGGGCTTATGTTGTCATCCGTATTGATACCAGCGTGGCCCATACCGGGGGAGTTTCTCACCCTGCAAGGGTCTATAAATCAGACGGTACACGTGATTTCGACCTTAGTGATGTATCAGCCACCACCGGCGTCTCGGCGACCAATACCCCCGATCACACTTTCGATGAGCTGACCCACTATGATGGTATGATCAAAGTGTTGGCCTCCAAAGAAGTGCAGGATGTAACCCTGTCGCAGGGCCAATTCAAGTAAAGCATTCAAATCTAAACAAGACATTAAAGAACAAAAAACGCTATGAAATTCATAGCGTTTTTTTATGTTTTCCAGGCCTGCCCCGGGCCGGCCGGCGTATGACCGTACACCCTCAAAGTCCTGCTTATACTTTGCCACCCTTGATCTCTTCCACCACGTCAGGGTTCAGCAGGGTGGTGATGTCACCAAGGTTATTCATTTCTCCTTCGGCGATCTTGCGAAGAATGCGACGCATGATCTTTCCCGAACGGGTTTTTGGCAGCCCGCTGACAAACTGGATCTTATCGGGTTTGGCAATGGGACCTATAATGCGGGCAACCGTTTCCAGGATGTCTCCTCTTGTTAAATCGCTGTCATCGCTGCCCTGTTCGGTGATCACGAAGGCATAAATGCCCTGGCCCTTGATATCATGCGGGAAGCCCACCACAGCGCTTTCTACCACATCCGCATGCATGTTGATCGCGTTTTCCACCTCGGCGGTACCAATCCGGTGACCGCTCACATTTAACACATCATCCACTCTTCCGGTAATGCGATAGAAGCCTTCGTTATCCCTGAGCGTCCCGTCCCCGCTAAAATAATAACCGGGATAAGCCGAGAAATAAGTTTGATAACAGCGCTCATGATCCCCCCAGGTGGTGCGCAGCATTCCCGGCCAGGGAAATTTCATGCAAAGATTGCCGCTGGCTTCAGGGGTGGTGATTTCATTGCCGTGTTCATCCATCACTGCCGGCTGAACGCCCGGTAAGGGGAGGGTGGCATAAGAAGGCTTTAATTTGGTAACCCCCGCGATCGCAGAGATCATGATCCCGCCGGTTTCCGTCTGCCACCAGGTATCCACGATCGGGCAGCGCCCTTTGCCGATATTGGTGTGAAACCATTGCCAGGCCTCTTCATTGATGGGCTCGCCCACGCTGCCCAAAACCCGGAGTGAGCTGAGGTCCTTCCCCTTGACAAAATCCAGCCCATGGGCCATCAACGAACGGATGGCCGTCGGCGCGGTATAGAGGATATTGACTTTATGCTTCTCCACAATATCCCAGAAACGGCCGGCATCGGGAAAAGTGGGGATTCCTTCAAACATCATGGAAGTAGCTCCGGCCGCCAGTGGACCATACACAATATAACTGTGCCCGGTGACCCAGCCAATATCGGCCGTACAGAAATATACCTCCTCCGGCTGATAGTTAAATACATTGACAAAGGTGTAGGCGCAATAGATCATATAGCCGGCGGTGGTGTGCACCACGCCTTTTGGTTTGCCGGTACTGCCGCTGGTATAAAGGATATAGAGCTCATCCTCCGCGTCCATTTCTTCGGCGGGACATGCGGGGCTGCCCTGTGTCTCCACTTTCTTGATTTCATCTTCCCACCATACGTCACGGCCCTTTATCATGGACACCGGCGTGCGGGTCCGGGTCAGGACAATGACCCTTTTTACGCCTGTGCTTTGTACCAGCGCATCATCCACGACAGATTTGAGGGGAATAACTTTACTGCCACGAAAAGCCCCGTCACAGGTGATCACATATTCCGCCTTGGCATCCTGAATACGGTTGGCAATGGACTGGGCCGAGAAGCCGCCAAATATAACGGAATGAATGGCCCCTATGCGCGCGCAGGCCAATACGGCAATAGCCAGCTCCGGTACCATGCCCATGTAAATGCAGATCCGGTCTCCTTTTTTTACCCCGTTATTCTTCAGTACATTGGCAAAGGTGCAAACTTTCTGATGCAATTGTTTGTAAGTAAGCACCCGAAAATGCTCATCCGGGTCATTGGGTTCCCAGACAATGGCGGGTTTGTCGCCCAAAGATTCCAAATGACGATCCAGGCAGTTCTCGCTGATATTCAGCTTGGCTCCCTGGAACCATTTTATTTTGGGGGCTCCCTCGCCCTGGAAATCAAAGTCCAGCACTTTATCCCATTTTTTCCGCCAGGAAAAGTTCTCCGCAATGGCAGCCCAAAACCCCTCCGGGTCCTCCACGCTCTTCTTATAAGCCTCATGGTATGCTTCTATACTTTTAATCTGATAAGGGTACGACATGATATTTGATGATTTTTGGATAAAACAATGATCGATTAGAAAATATCGCCTGTAACGGGGTATAAATTTATTAAAAGATAAAGAAAGATAAAAAAAGATTTTTTCAAATGGTTACCGGTCAGACGGCAAAAAGGGAAAAAACTGCCCTGGATACAGCATGGCAATCGTTGGTAAATATACCATGTCACCGGCTATTACTCAAATCAAATAAAGCAACTGCAACCTGAAAACCCATGGGAAGGTCCATGGCATGCGTTCAAAGATGAAGGAAGACCGTCTCTTGCTATCGCCTGACATCCTGAGGAACTCAAAATTCCGGTTCCTCACCATCTTTCCACCCCTCCATGGAAACAGGATCCGCCGTTCATCGCGGGCCATGAAGGCTCAGGATTAAGAATATAGCTGCAAAAGCCCCCACATCCCTGAAACTCCCGCAGGTGTAATCAAACTGTCAGGACGCTCTGATCAACGACTCGAAAAGGGTGATGCAGGTATACTTGCAAGCGGTTGGCAAGTGATTTTAGAGAAACCTCAAAATAAAAGATGGTCGTAAAAGACGCTACCGAATGATATTGCCGCGGACCTTACAGGCGCCGAAGAAAACTGACGCCTTTTACCTTACTCCTCGTACAACCGGAGCCTGTTGTGCACCTGGTTGAGCTGATGTTGCATTTCCTCCACACGATGCAATAAATGATTGATCGCTTCGATGCCTTCCAGATTAATGTCCATTTCATAATGAAGCCGGATGAAGCGTTCCAGATCGGCCAGGCTGTCGGTGGGGACGCACCTGGTTTCCTTTATCGTGGTGATTTTTAACAACCCATGTTCCTGCAGTCCGTCAATAAAGGAATATTCCACCTGATATTGGGCGCAAAGCTCATCAGTTGATATTAAATCTTGCTTTTCCATAATGCGTGTAATTAGAATGCAATCAGCTTCTGGCTAATTCGGTAAACAATTGTTTTTGCTTTTCTGTCAGGTTCGTAGGCAGCTTGATTGAAAAGGTAATAAACAGATCGCCAAACTGACCTTCATTCTTATAGATGGGAAAGCCCTTTCCTTTTAGCCGTATTTTGGTACCGTTCTGTGTCTCGGGCTTTACAGGCAATTTTACTTTGCCGTTTAAGGTTTCAATGGTCAACTCGCCGCCCAGCATCGCCGTGTACAGATCCAGGTCCATGGTACCATACAAATCATTTCCCAGCCGCTTAAAGGCAGTGTTATTCGCAATGACGAATTTGATGTATAAATCTCCGGCGGGGCCGCCATTCACACCCGGACCGCCATAACCTTTTATTTTAATGGTCTGTCCGTTTTCCACTCCGGCGGGAATGGTAATGCGGATATTCTTTCCGTTCACGGTAAGTGTTTGTTTATGCGTAGTGTAGGCATCCAGCAGGTTAAGATGCAACTCCGCGTTATAGTCCTGTCCCTTGAACCTCACCTGGCTACGGCCACCACGGGTCCTTCCTCCGGAACCGCCGAACATGGATGAGAAGAAATCAGAAAAGTCATCTTCTCCAAAACCACCGCCGAAGCCCTGCTCCCCCTGAAATCCCGAAGCGCCTGAATACGCCGAAGAACCCTGTGACTGTCTGGCATTTTCATAAGCCTCCGCGTGTTGCCAGTCTTTTCCATACTGGTCATATTTTTTCCGCTTTTCAGGATCGCTTAACACCTCGTTCGCCTCATTGATCTGCTGAAATTTCTTATGAGCTTCTTTGTCGTTCGGATTTAAATCAGGATGTAATTTCCGCGCCAGTTTACGATACGCCTTTTTGATCTCCTCCTGTGTCGCTTTTTCCCCTACCCCCAGCACCTTATAATAATCAATATATTCCATGGAAATATTTTTAGACCTCTCAAATTTAGGAATAAAACACCGAAATGCTCCACTAAAATAAAGCGTTGTCGTGCCCTCCGGGGTCATATTCATCCGGGGGGAAAGGCCAACATTTCATCCCTGTATGGAAAGGAAGCTCCCTTTTCCTGTCCCGGCCTTTTTCAGGCACCGGCCCTTCAGGGGCCAATCACAAACCGCGTAAGATTTAACGCTAAAACAGGAGTATCTTCACGGTCCGGAAGCGGACATTCAAAGGGATAAAACAATCGAGGGCCACCAACGTCCCGGGAAACAAAAGAAACACCTGGAAAAGGGCGACCGGAAGTACACTTTTTCCGCCCTGGCTTATCCGGTATCCGGTACCTCCGTGACAGGCGCCTCGTTGCATATAACCGGTAAACAATGAATGACTTTGCAAGTCCCGGCGATCAGGGTGCCATGACGGTAAACGAATCTTCCTCCAAATTCATCAAAAATAAAGCCCGCCGGGGAGCGGGCTTTATTTTTGCGTATACCGGGAAGATGGCTTAATGCTTAAAATGCCGCATACCCGTCATCACCATCGCCATATCATGCTCCTGGCAAAAAGCGACAGAATCTTTATCCCTGATGGAACCACCCGGCTGTATCACCGCGGTGACACCCGCTTCATGGGCGATCTTTACACAATCATCAAAAGGGAAAAAGGCATCGGATGCCATTACCGATCCATGCAAATCAAAATTAAACTGGCCGGCTTTTGCTATCGCATGTCGCAGAGCGTCCACACGCGAAGTCTGGCCGGCGCCTTTGCCGATTAATTGTTTGTTCTTGACCAGCGCAATGGCGTTTGACTTGAGATGCTTGCATACGATGTTGGCGAATGCCAGATCGGCCTTTTCCGCATCCGTGGACGGACGTGCGGCCTCTTTCCATTCCGTATAATTTCCTTTATCCACTTGCTGTACCAGGACACCGTTCACTACGTTTTTAAATAATGATTCGGTGGGAAGCGGTTCTATCTGCTTTAGTAAAATACGGTTTTTCTTTTTGGAGAGTATCTCCAACGCCTCAGGCGTAAAATCCTTTGCCACCAGGATCTCAAAAAATATCTCGCTGATGGCTTCCGCGGTGGGGCCGTCCACCACGCCGTTGCACGCCAGCACGCCTCCGAAGGCACTCTCGCTGTCCCCTGCCAGGGCGGCGTCCCAGGCTTCTTTCACGGTAGGGCGTACCGCTATGCCGCAGGGATTGGTATGTTTAAGCACCGCGAATACCGTTTCACCGTCCGAAAATTCCTGGACAAGCCGCACTGCCGCGTCCACATCCACAAGGTTGTTGTAGGAAAGGGTTTTCCCGTGTAATTGTTCAAAGATCTCCTCCATCCTGCCATAAAAAGCGGCCTGCTGGTGGGGGTTCTCCCCGTAACGCAACGGATATTCAGGGGTGGCTGATTCCATAAAATAATGCCTGGGGGCCTTCTGTGTGAAGTACCGGGCAATGGCTACGTCATAATGCGCGCATAATTCAAAGGCGCTCGCAGCGAATTCCCTTCTTTCTGCCAAAGAAGTTTCCCCCTTATTTTCTGAAAGGATTTTCTCCAGTGCCGGATAGTCATTTTTTGAGGCGATTACCAGCACATCCTTGTAATTTTTCCCGGCCGCGCGGATCAGCGATACGCCGCCGATGTCGATTTTTTCAATGATCTTTTGTTCTTCATCAGTATTTTTAACGGTATCTTCAAACGGATACAGGTCTACGATCACCAGGTCTATTTCAGGAATTTCGTATTGCTTTAATTGTTCCAGGTCCTTTTCATTCTCCCGTCGTGCCAGGATACCACCAAAAACCTTTGGATGCAAGGTTTTTACCCGCCCGCCCAGGATACTCGGATAAGCGGTCAGATCCTCTACGGAGTTACACGGGACATTTTGTTGTTCGATAAATTGCTGCGTTCCGCCGGTGGAGTAGATGGTAACGCCCAGCTGATGCAGCCTACTGACAATATTTTCCAACCCATCTTTGTAAAAAACCGAGATGAGCGCCGAGGTGATTTTTTTTTGCATGCTAAAAAACAAATTTAGAATTGAACATTATATTCTGCTAAGGCCATATCGCAAAATTAGTTGTTTAAGGGGAGTTTTCCATGAGGCCTGTCAGTGATGGCGGGAAGGGGAGCGGCGGAAACCTGTTTGTCCGGCTTAAGGGCAACCATTGTCAATGCGCCTTGCCACAGGTATTCCGCTGAAAAGGCACCAGGGGTGGCGCTGGAGGGAACAATGTGGTAAGAAGGCGTTTTAGGAGCCTTTTGCACAGCACGCACGCCCCTATCGGTGAAAACGCACCGGTAGAAAGTATTTTATCTTTGTGGGCATTCCCATGACCATTGCCGGGCTCCAGCGTGGCATGAGCTTTATGACGGTGACAGCTTCGTCGTCAAAGGAAGCACCCAGATGGTGTAATACTTTTACACTCCTTACATAGCCATCCCTGTCAATGATAAAGGATAGCTTTACCGTACCCCCGACGCCTGTTGCGGCCCCCGCCGGGTACCGGATCATTTTCGATAAAAAGGACCTCAAAACAGCCTGTCCTCCCGGGAAGGAGGGCATGATCGTATCGGTCGGGTATTTGCGAGTGTGGTATGATTTCCTGATATGTAGGCTGTCAAGCGGTAGTGGTTGACCGGAAGCATCCCTCAGCAACACCACCTTGTCGCCGCTTCCGGGTGCCTGATAACTGATGCGTTTCACTTGTCCATTGGGATACCATGCGGTATCCCTTAAAGTGTCATTGGCAAAATAAGCTGATTCCCTTGGGTGACGAGAGGGGTAGTAGGTTTTTCTGATGCGGAAGGAATCACCGTCAAGCAATCGCCTTTCCAGGGTCAACGCGGTATCTCCGTCCGGGAAAAGAGTATAGCGTTCCATCACCCGGCCATAAGCATCGTAATCGATCTGGGAAAACAAATGTCCGCCACAGGTATATAGCCATTTTCCTACCTTTACGCCCTCCAGGTAGGTACCCATAAAGGCCACCGTCGTATCGAGGTTATAAAACTTCCAGATACCGGTTCGTTCTCCCTGGTGATAGGTGCCTTCCGTGAGGAGGTGGTCCGCAAAAAAATACTGATAGGCGCCATCTTTAACGTGCCTGTTCTTTTTAAGTACGCCATATTTTATTTTAACCAAACCTTTAACGGGTTGTTCTATTTTAGTAACGGTTTGGCCCTTCGCCTGAAACGAAAGGATACCTATGAGCAAAAGCCATCGAAAAGTTTTCATAACTGTGATGCTAAACCTGTGATGCTAAAAATAATCATTCGGTCAATGACAGCGCTATCAGCTATGATAAGCGCATACAAATAAGCCAATAGGCCAGTAAATGCAAACGTATTATCTTGGGTCAGTAAAACAGCCGGTAAACGGTTGTCAAAATGCCGGCATCACCTTCACGCATGGTAGTATATCGGGCGCACACCGGCGAATATCCTATCACCAACATCCTGCAAAGGACAGGACCGGCCATAGCCAAAGTTTATGGTCCCATTAACCGTATGAATTTTCTGGCCCATGCCTACCTGTCATTTGGAAAACCCGGGTTGCTCGTGGGTAACCTCATCGCGGACTTTGTACGGGGCAACCGGCAATATGGCTTTGATCCGGCCATCCAGGCGGGTATCCGGCTTCATCGCGCCATTGACCAGTTTACCGATAACCATGAGGCCACCCATCGGGCGAAAAAACTCATGGCGACCGCCACCGGAAGGTACAGCGGCGTATTTACCGACGTCATTTATGATCATTTCCTCGCCTGTGACCCGGCATATTTTAGCGGGAACGCCTTATTCGTTTTCGCCCATAAGACGTATCAGACGCTCGATCAGTACCAGGGGATTTTCCCCGAGCGTTTTCAACAGATCTTCCCCTATATGGAAGAATACGACTGGCTTTATGGATACCGCCTCATGGAAAACATTGCCCACTCCTTCACCGGTATTTACCACCGGGCGAAGTTCCTGCCGGAAAGCGACAAGGCCTTTATCGCCTTTGAACGGTGTTATGAGGAACTAAGGTCTTGTTACCATTCATTTATGCCGGAGGTGACGCGCTTCGCCCGGGAGTACCTGTCCCGCTCATCAAAAGAACGCTTGCCGGACCACAGAATATAACGTAAATTTGATGTCTGTTTCTATTAAAATACTTTATGATATGAAAAAATGCATTCTTGCCACTTTTTTTTCTGTGGCCATGGTGGTCGCCGCCACGCCGGTATTCGCACAAAGCAAATTGCCGAATCTGGACAAAAGCCCCATGGATATGGCCTATTATACGCCCAACTACTCCTCGGTGGTGGGGGTGCAGGGTAAGCCCGGTAAACTGGTTACCCGGGTGATCTACAGCCGTCCCCAAATGAACGGCCGCGAGATATTCGGCGGGCTGGTTCCTTACGGGAAAGTGTGGAGACTGGGGGCCAACCAGGCCACAGAATTGGATGTATATGCGCCGGTCACCATTGGCGGCCACCAGATCAAACCAGGGCGGTATACGCTCTACGCTATTCCGCAAACAGATAAGTGGACCATTATCCTGAGCAGCCAGACCGATACATGGGGTTCCTTCGGTTATAAAGAAGCCAAAGATATTCTTCGAACGGATGTACCGGTAACCCATCTTGATACCCCGGTGGAAGCCTTCGCCATGACTTTTGAAAAAGCGCCGCAGGGCGCCAGCCTGGTGATGGCCTGGGATACGGTGGAAGTAAAGCTGCCAATCAATTTTTAGGACCCATCAGACAGACGATCGTTGATCCTGTGCTGCACCGATGAAGCGTCGGACCAGCGCAGCGATTTGTTGTACGGCGTGCCCCAACCGGTCATTGACGATCACGTGATCAAAACGGGAAGCGAATTCCATTTCCGTATGGGCTTTTGTGATCCTTTCCTCCAGCGTCCTGTGATTTTCAGTACCCCGTTCTTTAAGCCTTTCCTCCAGCACCGCTATGGAGGGGGGCTGGATAAAAATCGATAGCGCCCTGTCGCCAAATTTTGCTTTCAGATCCAGGGCGCCAATGACGTCCACTACGCGAAGGGGGAACTGACCCGCGTGCCAGATGCGGTCCAGTTCGCTGGAAAGCGTTCCATAATATTTCCCTGCATAGACCATCTCATACTCCAGGAAAGCACCGGCTTCAATCTTTTGCTCAAATTCCTCCGCAGGCATAAAATAGTAATCCCGTCCCGCTACCTCTCCTGCCCGGGGAACACGGGTAGTAGCAGATACGGAAAAGGAAAGTTCAGGGATCTCGCCTGCCAGCGCCTGGGCGATGGTGGTTTTTCCGGCGCCCGAAGGGGCAGTAAGAATGACCAGTAATTGAGGGTTTGTAGGTTTCAATATCTCAAAAATTTCGGTTGGCCCTTTAAATCCGCCTGATGTCTGCCCCCAGTCTTTGCAGCCGCGTGTCAATGTGTTGGTATCCCCGGTCTATCTGGTCGATGTTCTGGATAACGCTTTTGCCTTCCGCGCTAAGCGCTGCGATCAGCAGTGCCACGCCCGCCCGGATATCCGGTGAAGACATCGCGATCCCGCGTAATGGATACCTGCGTTGTAAACCGATCACCGCAGCACGGTGGGGATCGCACAAAATGATCTGGGCGCCCATGTCAATGAGCTTGTCGACAAAAAACAGCCGGCTTTCAAACATCTTCTGATGGACCAGCACGCTGCCTTTCGCCTGCGTGGCCACCACCAGTATGATGCTTAACAGATCCGGGGTAAAACCGGGCCATGGATGATCATAAATCGTCAGGATCGAGCCATCCAGAAAAGTCTGTATTTCATAGACGTCCTGGGCGGGAATATGGATATCATCACCTGAAAATTCGAGCTGGATTCCCAGTTGCCTGAACTTATCCGGGATGACACCGAGATGCTCAATGCCCGCATTCTCTATGGTCAGTTCGCTTTGGGTCATGGCCGCCAGCCCGATGAAAGAGCCTATCTCGATCATATCGGGCAGAATACGGTGTGAGCAGCCGCCGAGGGCGGTCACGCCATGGATCTTCAACAGGTTGGAGCCAATGCCGTCAATACGGGCCCCCATACCCACCAACATCCGGCAAAGTTGCTGAATGTATGGTTCGCAGGCGGCGTTGTATAAGGTGGTGGTCCCTTTGGCCATGGAAGCGGCCATTAGTATGTTGGCAGTGCCGGTGACGGAAGGCTCATCCAGTAACATGTAAGCCCCGGACAGTCCTTGCGGGGCGCTCAGCAGGGAATGATCTCCGGTTGAACTGTTGAAAGAGGCGCCCAGCATCTGGAGGCCCCTGATATGAACATCCAGCGGGCGGCGGCCTATTTTATCACCCCCGGGGCGGGGGAAGAAGGCCTTCCCGAAGCGCGTCAGCAGCGGGCCGGCGATCATGACAGAGCCCCTCAGTCGCGCAGATTTTTTACTGAAAGCTTCACTTGACAGGTAATCAAAATCAATGGAATCAGCCTGGAAACTACAACTGTACCGGTCACTGCGATCGGTTTTAACACCCATCTCAGTCAGCAGGTCAATCAGCAGATTGACATCCAAAATATCCGGAAGGTTGGAAAGATTAACTTTTTCAGGTGTAAGGAGCACGGCACAAATCACCTGTAAAGCCTCGTTTTTTGCTCCCTGTGGGGTGATCGTGCCTTTCAGGCGCTTGCCGCCGTGAACCTCAAAGGCACCAGTCACTTGCTGCGGTTTTTATTATACTTATGCTTGTTGTTCTTGTTGTTCGGATTATTGCTGGGATTATTGTTTTTCCCGGGTTTGAAGGGATGCGGTTTTCTCTTGACGGGGCGGAAGGTTTCGGTAAAAGAGGGGATGCTGTGATCATTTTCATAGATCAGTTTTCCATGGGTAATCTCTGCCAGTTCACTCCTGATCATATCATCGTGAACCGCCTCTTTATGCCAGTTGGTATAGGCGAGCTTCATATAATTACCGATGTATTGGGTGAGCCCTTCTCGGGTATCTTCATCTTCTTCGGCGATTGCCTTGTCAATAACGGCCTCAAGATTTTTCCCAAAATGCCTGTACTTGGGAAATCTTTTGGGATAGGGCAGCATTTCCGGTCTTGCATCAAGTGTTTCCCGGGTCGGGATAGGGTAGGGCGATTCCACGTCCAGTTTGAAATC
>DASULB010000566.1:0-14043 GCA_036278455.1 Chitinophagaceae bacterium
AATAATAACCTTTTCAAAATTAAATAATTATTAGTAAAAAATTCATTTTCTGCCGAACAATTTATACTACACCAGGCCTTTAATTTGGAGCGCCGCCCTATAAGATCAAGATCGCTGTCCGAATGTACCAGCCTTATTGAAAATCCGATTGCGTACTAAGCGATAATGCAGTCATTACTATTACGAATGGCAAGGCCTGTCTTTCTGAGCGATCTGTATAATTCTGCTGCGCCAACAGCTGCATCAATGGAGGATGCTGCAATACCGTCATGTAAGACAAAATACTTTTATGGGTAAATTGTGCGTCTTCCCGGATACCCTGAAGAATTTCTTGAACAATTGTCGGTATAAGGAAAATCTGTTCGTTATCCTCAATATATGCTGCAAGCCACTCCGATTTTTCAGAATCCATCATTGCTAAAAAAGTCAATCCAAACGGATGTATCAAATATGAATGGTTCGCTCATAATCTACGCATCTGTTTCAGATCGCCCTCCCAGGTAATGTGCCCTCTAAGTGACAACAGTTCCTTTCGTTTCATCCAGGCAACATAGCTTTTCAACGCCTCTTGAACAACTGCTTTTTTTGTTTTAAACTTGCTCAACTTCATTGCTTGTTGCACCAGCTTATCGTCTAATTCGATATTTGTACGCATAAAATATTGCTTTATGTGTAAAGATGCAATGATTTATACACATGAAAAGGGCCAAAGCGTTTCTATTTCATATGAGGATCATATCCAAATCTGATTATCAGCACCCTACATTGCTTTAGAAAATTCTCCCTGTTTTGGTAACAAAAGCACCATTAACAACCTTCACTTGAAAGTTGATGACCTGGACAGCGGAACACCTCGTTTTCAGCGGAATAATGTTTCGGGGATCGCAATCACCGATCCAGCGCTCCACCCATCGTGGGGATCATTTCCCCACAATAAGGCATCCAAGATTGCATGTCCGCGGAAAAGTTGAAGGCCTTTTGCCTTATCTCCCGTAGCATTACTAAAGCATTCATTTTTTTACGCCCCCATGGGGGTAAAGGCTTCCTGAGTTGTCATACCTGCAAAGAGATAAAAATGACAACAAAGATTTTAGCTACTATCGCCCTCGGATGTATTTGTTATGCATCTTCCGCGCAACTGAAAAATGATTCAACTGCTTTGATAAGCCGGCCCGCGGATGTAGGACTTATATATCCTATCAGTACCAATGGCGCGGCTGCCGCGCGCTACAGCAACCTCCTGTCATTGCAGGCGATTGCAGGGGTCTCGGGCAGCATCAGAGCCGCCGCCTTCGCGGGCGTCGCCAACATCGTCAAAGGTGATGCCCGTTCCGGGATGTTCGCCGGTATCGCTAACATTATTGGCGGGGAGGCGAAGGGTGGACAATTCGCCGGCATCGTGAACATTGATAAAAAGGACTTCACCGGTTTCCAGGCAGCAGGGCTGTTGAACCATACCGGCAACGTACAAGGCGTGCAAATGGCGGGTCTTTCAAATCTTACCCATGGGGAAAGCAAAGGAGTGCAAATAGCCGGCCTTTACAACAAAGCAAATAACGCCGGAACACAAATAGCAGGGCTGATCAACAAGGCTGAAAAAGTAAAGGGCCTGCAAATTTCCGGACTGATCAACATCGCCGACAGCAGCGATTATCCCATCGGTTTTATCAACCTGATCAAACATGGTGAAAAAAGTATCGGGATCAGCACGGATCAAACACTGAATACCTTGTTGTCACTGCGCTCCGGAGGCCGCGTACTTTACGGCATCATAGGCATGGGCTATCATCGTGAAGGAAGCTATGACCTGTTCGCGCTCCAGGCTGGGATAGGCGTGCATCTCTTACCCATCAGTCCTTCCTTCAGGATCAATGTGGAAGCCACACAACTTGTACTGACGGACTTTAGCAATGGCCACGCTTTCACCTATACGCTCGGGATTCTTCCCGAAGTGAGGATCACGTCACAACTGGCGCTCTTCGCGGGACCCACCGCAAACCTGGTACTGGATTACTCTCACCAGAAATTTTCTTCTCTTGCGCCGCATTACTTCTGGACTTCGAGAGGCCACAGCTCCCATTTTATAGGTGCTTTCGCCGGTGTGACGGGCGGAGTAACCTTCACGCTTTGAAATCCGGTCATTCATCCAAAAAACCTTCACAAAAATGACAAATACACCCAATATGCCAACGGAAATATTCGCGCTTATCACCGGGGCAAGCCAGGGATTAGGGAGCGCCTTCGCCAGAGAGCTGGCCAAAAACGGAAAAAATGTGCTGTTGACCGCGCTGCCGGGAGAAGGCCTGGAAAATCTTTGCACGGAGTTGGAAAAGGCCTATAAGATCAAAGCCAGATTCCTTGAATGCGATCTGACCAGCGAGACAGACATTCGCAGGCTTGTTCAGTGGGTGAAATCGCAATACGCCCTCAATATGCTGATCAATAATGCGGGCATGGGAGGCACCGTGGAATTTGAGAAGGCCCGCGGCAGTTTTATCAATAACATCATCCTGTTGAATGTCAGGGCAACCGCCATGCTCACCCACCAGTTACTGCCTTTGTTAAAGGGCAATAAGCCGGCCTGGATACTGAATGTATCCAGTATGGCCTGCTTTACTCCTATAGGCTATAAAACCGTTTATCCGGCTTCCAAGGTGTTTATCCGTCATTTTTCCAGGGGGCTCTCTGAAGAGCTAAAAGGATCGGGTGTTTTTGTCAGTGTCGTTCATCCCGGACCTATGAGAACCAACAGGGACACTACCCGGCGAATCAACCGCCAGGGGGCGTTGGGAAGACTGAGCTTGTTGCCGGTCGAGTTCATCGCGAAGCGGTCCATCGAACAATTGTTAAAAAAGAACGCCCTTATCCTCGTCGGCCGGATGAATAAGATTAACTGGTTGCTGATGAAAATGATCCCCGGCCGGATTGGATCGTCACTGGTCACCCGGATTGTCAAAAGAGAAATTACCTCCCGTGAAACAGAAAGAGAAATACAAACAACCGACGCCGCCCCCGTATCAGCGGAGCGCCGGCCGGAGGGGCATATCACCCCGTATCTATCCGCTCGGAAGAAGAGCTTTCACTCAGTATTTACCTTAAATCACACCACATGAAAACTTCAAAGCGCTTTCTCCCGATGATGGCGGTAGCTTTTCTGACCACCGTAATCATCCTTGGTAGCTTCAGCCGCTTAAAAGCGGGTGGCTTCAAACTTGTCAAACAGGATAAAGTGTTATCGCTGTATGAAAGATGGATCTGCGGTGACAAGGGAAACAAGGTGAGGGAACTCAAGTGTGTGTTCACCGTTGAATCCGATATCACCTCCATCACACGCCTGCTTACCGACCAGAGTCGGGGAACGCAGTGGAATTCAAACACCCTCCGTTATAAGATCCTTCGCACAGGAAATGCTGCTACCTGGACCGCTTATATCCACTATGATATCCCATGGCCTTTTAACGACCAGGACTGTTGCCTGCTATACCATTTCAAGAGGCTTGCCATGGATGCTGATGCCCAGGGCGCCGTGATTACCTTTAAAAGTATTTCAGATCCACGGTTCCCCATAGCAGAAGAAACCGACAGGATCACCGGCATCCGGGGAAAATGGCTGCTGGAACCCCGGGGAAAGGGCCAGACAAAAATCACCTACCTGATTACCACTGAACGTAGTCAAAATATACCCCGGTGGATTTCCGACCCCATCATCCATAACAACCTTTTTAGTACCATGACAAAGTTTAAAGACATGCTTGAAAACAACACCTGAAAAAATGAAAACGTAAACCCTTTGTATCATCAAAAGCCGTCCTTCATCCAATTACCGGTTAACTTTTATTCCGAAAGAAGAAAAGTACACCTGAATATCCAGACTATTTTATCAAACAAATTTATCAAACCAACAAAAAAAACAAAAAGATGATTATGAAAAAATGCATGCTCGCCGTGTCAACCCTGCTCCTTGCAGGAAGCAGTTACGCCCAGACAAGCTTTGGTATACTTGCGGGCACCACCTTCTCCAATCCCGCCATCAAAACGGCCGGCAGTAGCCAGCAAAATAAAATGCGCATGGGCGCGGTCGCCGGCATTTATGCTAACCTGGCCGTTGCGCCGGCGCTCTACATCCATCCCGCCCTGCAATATGAGATGAAGGGTGGCAAAAGTAAAACGACCGGTCGCAAAACAAAGCTTGGTTATCTCACGCTGCCCGTTGACCTGATGTTCAAACCCCATACAGGCGGCAGTTGGTTTGTGGGGGCGGGCCCTTATGTGGGATACGGCCTTTCAGGAAAGCTTACCGGCGGAGGGGATGACTTCCCTGCGGTTGACAAGCTTTTTAAAGCCGGCGACGGCTTAAAGCGCATGGATGCCGGCGCGCATCTCCAGGCGGGCTATGCGTTCAACGAGGGACTGCAGATCGCCATCGCCACTGAACAGGGATTGCTTAACCTCAGAAAACAAGGCACTACAAGTAACCGGTTCAGAAACAACGCTTACAGCGTCACCGTAGGCTACACCTTTGGCAAATAAAATACCAAAAGGCGTCCGCCATAGGATACCTTCGTTAACCCAAAAAAATTACAAAATGAAAAACAAGTATGTTCTCCGGGCCGTGATTTTAAGGATCGCCGCTTTGTTCACGGCATGCCAGAAGATAAAACGGAAACAGTCCCGTGATCACCTCATCAAGGGATGCGAGCGGCTTTACCGGCATAGATGATGAAATCACCGGCAAGCTACAGTTTACACCGGACCGCATCTATAAAATTGGAATAAGCGGGCAACGCAATATTGTTGGCTTGATTACGCTGCCGGTCATTGACAGTACGTTGCGTATCCGGTTCAAAAACAACGCCCGTCCTGTTTCCTACCATCCTATTGAAATAAGATCCGTGCGCCGGCTATCATCAGCCTGACGATCAGCGGATCGGCTGGTCTGCGGATAGAAAAATCCTTCCATCCCGATCACCTACAGTTGTCTGTTGCCGGCTATGATTTTATGTATTTTCTCGTTAGTCATTGTGGATAGTGGATAGACCGGTATCCTTCGCAATATTGGATGCAGACGGTTTTAAATCGATTTTTGCCGATAACCAAAATTATTATAATTTTACAAGAGCCAAAAGATTCTATTATCAAATAGGTAATTTTAGCCATGCCTTTATTCATGGATCGACATGATGTTTCACCCACGGTCACCGCAGAAAATGTGGCGCAATTGCATCATGAAGATTTGAAGGTACAACATCTTTTCAATTGCAGGGGATTGACCTATTGGTTCGATGAAAGACGAAAGACCGCATTCTGCCTGGTTGAAGCGCCAAATGCAGAAGCAATCAGGCATATGCATGCAAAGGCCCACGGCCAGGTTCCCAATCAAATCATTGAAGTTGAAGCCGCCGTCGTAGAGTCTTTTTTAGGAAGGATTGAAGATCCGCAGAGGGCATCGAATGCGGAACTGAACATCATTAATGATCCTGCCTTCCGAACTATTATGGTCATCCAGTTGCGGAGGGAAAGTTTTACGGACGGAAGTTCTCTGGACATCGAATCATCTGAAAGACTATCGGAGGACATCACCCGCATCATTAAGACTTTCCAAGGTGGCATCGTGAAGCATGCTGCTCACGAATTTCTGATTTCATTTAAGTCGGCAACAAAAGCAATAAATTCAGCAATAGAAGTTTATTCATTGTTTAGACCTCTTGCCGGAAACACGAATAATAGTACATTTTCAGTACGAATAGGATTGAGCGCCAGCGCACCTCTCACAAAAGGCGAGTCCCTATTTGAAGATGCTACTAAGTTGGCCGAACGATTATGTGAAGTTGAGCATGATAAAATAATGATCTCCCAGGAGGTGAAGGAACTGCATAACAGCGAGAATGCGATTAGCATAGACAGGGAGGAAAATATTTTTTTCAGTTTTGGCCCCGCAGACGAGAAATTATTTACCAAGTTGATGGCTTATATCGAAAGTTCTTATAGCGATGCCTATCTCACAATACATGATTTTGCAAGCTCCCTTGGATTAAGCAAATCAAAACTCTATCGCAAAATGGTGATTCTTACAGGAAAATCACTCAATGTCTTTCTAAAAGATTATCGTCTCAATGAAGCAATGAACCTGCTTCGTAAAAACCTGTATAGTATCTCTGAAATAGCTTATGAGACAGGTTTTACAAGCCCATCCTATTTTTCCAAATGCTTTCGAAAAAAATATGGCGAAATACCTTCTGCTTTAAAGCATGCATGACCTAAAAAAATGCATGGTCTAAAATTACCAATAATTGGTCTGAATATGCCAATGCTTTTTACCTGCTAAAGGTAATTTTGACATTCAGAAAAAAATACAAAAATGTCAAAAAAAATAAAAGAAATTAAGGACGAAGCCATAAATGCTTTAATTTCTACAATAAGAGGGAAAGTTATACTTCCGGCACATCCTGAATATGAGGATGCGTGTAAGGTGTACAATGCAATGATTACTAAACATCCGCGAATAATTGTTAAGTGCGTGGATGTTGCAGATGTGATTACCGCGGTCAATTTCGGACGGGAAAATAATATGTTAGTCGCGGTAAGAGGTGGCGGACATAGTGGCGGTGGTCTCGGGACTTGTGATGATGGACTTACCATTGATTTATCGGGAATCAAGTATGTTCGAGTTGATCCAAAAGATAAGACCGTGAGAGTCGGCGGTGGAACCACCTTGGGCGAAGTCGACCATGCAACGCATGCCTTTGGGCTTGCAGTGCCGGCAGGAATTATTTCTACCACCGGGATCGGAGGACTCACTCTTGGAGGTGGTATTGGCTATTTAACAAGGAAATACGGACTCACGATTGATAATTTGTTGGAAGCGGATATGGTTTTGGCAGACGGGTCTTTTGTTACCGTCAGTGCCGACGCAAATGCTGATATCTTTTGGGCAATTCGTGGCGGTGGTGGTAATTTCGGGATTGCTACTTCTTTCAGGTTCAAAGCTCATCCTGTGAAAAATGTTTTTGGCGGCCCCACTTTATGGCCTATGGAAAGGGCAAAAGAAGTAATGGAATGGTATGATCACTTTATCAGTGAAGCGCCTGACGACCTAAATGGTTTCTTTGCCGAATTGGTTATTCCCGGGACGCCCTTTCCGGAGGAACTTCACAACAAAAAGGTTTGTGGGATCGTATGGTGCTACGTAGGAGATGCAGACAAGGCAGAAGAAATATTCAAGCCGGTGCTTGCCCTTAATCCTGTATTTCAACACCTCGGGGAGATGCCTTATCCTGCAATGCAAAAGCTTTTTGACGGCTTCTTTCCGCCGGGTTTGCAATGGTACTGGAGAGCCGACTTTTTCAATGAATCAGTTCCGGAAGCAAGGGAAAAACACCTCGAATTTGGATCAAAAATCCCAACCTCTCTTTCCCAGATGCATTTATATCCCATTAGCGGTGCAGCAGGAAGGATTGCAAAAGATGAAACGCCCTGGGCTTATCGTGACAGCAAATATGCCGGCGTAATAATTGGCGTTGATCCTGATCCTGCAAATGCTGAGAAAATAACATTATGGTGCAAAGAATACTGGCAAGCGATTCATCCCTATTCTTCGGGAGGAGCCTACACGAACTTTATGATGAATGAAGGGCAAGACCGGATTAAAGCAAGCTATAAAGGTAACTATGATCGCCTGGTTAAAATCAAAAAGAAATACGATCCTGATAATTTCTTCAGCGTAAATCAAAATATTTCGCCTGCCTGAAGAAAAGCTGTATATTCTCATCTCATGTCGCCCACGGGCAAAATCGATAGATCTCAGGTACCTCATATCAGGAAACGGGAATTGAAATAGATCCGTTATTTTTGGGGTACCCTGAAGGATAACGGATTCTTATGCATTTTGTGACTGATCTGTTCAGCGGGAACTTTTGCCGGCTGCAGATCGTCTTGGCAATTACCGGCAATCGATTCTTTGCAAAAATGATACTATGGAAAATCTGAAGACCTGGCTGGAATGGGCATACCATGGCAATGCATATCAGCGAAAACGCGCTCTCGACATTTGGAGAGCGAATCCGGATTTCTTTGCGGGGAATCCCTGGATGGGCTGTGCCGTCGGGGATGAGGCCGCCATCAGGGCGGCGTTCGCCCGTGACGCTGAATGGATAAATCTGGCGGGAGGGCCATTCGGCATGCCTCCGTTGGTTGCTGTCACCCATTCAAACCTGATCAGGGAAGAAGGATTCGAGGCCCCTTTGCTGGCATCTGCCCGATGGTTGTTAGCGAAGAGGGCGGATGTCAATGGATCATGGACCGATCCGAGATGGCCCGATGCGCCTCTGTCGGCCTTATATGGAGCCGCAGGACGAACACATAACCCTGCCATGACGGAACTTTTGCTGGCAGCGGGCGCCAACCCCAACGACAACGAATCGTTGTACCATTCGGTGGAAAGCCGCGACGGTACATGCACGCGGCTATTGCTGCGAGCCGGGGCCCGTGTGGTGAGCACAAACGCGATCGGGCGAGTGCTGGACTATGATAAACCGGATCTCCTGCGGCTATTGCTGGAGACGGGTGGCGATGCGAAGGAGGAGCCGTGGCTCCATCACGCGATCCTGCGCGGCCGTTCGCTGGAACACATCAGGATGTTGATGAACGCAGGTGCTGACCCGCACGCGACAAACAAAGAGGGTATCAGTCTCTTCCGTTGGGCGCAGTTGTATGGCCGCACGGATGTGGTGAATATTCTGGGCGATGCAGGTATAGAAGAGCCCCTGACAGTGGAGGAACGGTTTGTCGCTGCATGCGCACGGGGTGACAAGGTCACCGCACGTACCATCCGGGAAAAGGAACCAGACATATTCTCCCGTCTTAACCACCGGCAGATGCATATCATGCCAGAGTTGGCCGGTATTGGCAACCTCCTTGCCGTTCGCGTTATGCTCGCGCTTGGCTGGCCCCTGGAGATCAAGGCCGGATGGGGAGCGACCGCACTAAACCTCGCGGTATACTCCGGCGACGCAGAGATGGCAGCATTATTATTGGGATACGGAGCCGACTGGCGCACCCCGCATGCTTATGGGGACAATGTTCTCGGGACGCTTTCCTATGCTTCCCAACAGGAGGATATCGAGGACCCCGCCCCGCGTGACTACGTCGGTTGTGCACGGGCGATCATTACCCACGGTGTACAATCGACCGATGTGCAGAATTATACTTTTTCTCCGGAGGTGACGGCTTATTTCGAGTCGCTCCCGGCAGCATAGCCAAAAGCGAAGGAGTTGTCACGCCATCGCCCATAAGTTCATCGGATACAGTCGTCTACCGGCAGGATCGCCCAGCGTTACCCTCTATATGCAGTGGTGCTGCATGCACGCCTTATATTGAAATTAAAAAAGAGGCCTGTAGAATAAATTGACTACGGCGCGGCTCCGTTCAGCAGTCGTGATTAAAAGTTAAATCCTGCCGAATGGCCAGGTTTTTTTCATATTTTTCGGATTATGGAAATTAAGATAAGAAAAGAAGGAAAGCAAGATTTCAAAGCAGTTTTTGAACTGATACAAAATGCTTTTGAAAGCGAAGATTTAAGTGACCATAAAGAGCAGTATTTGGTGGAACGGTTGAGAAGTTCCGATGCTTTTATCCCGGAATTGTCGCTCATTGCCGAAGTCGATAATCAGGTTGTCGGATATATATTGCTTTCTACAATCAATATTATAGATGCCAATAAAAATGGTTATATCTCGCTTGCACTGGCTCCGATTGCTGTATTACCTGAATTTCAACGTAAGGGTATCGGTGAAAAGTTGATTAAAACTGCACACGCTAAAGCAAAAGAATTAGGTTTTCGTTCGGTGGTATTATTAGGACATGAAAACTATTATCCACGATTTGGTTATAAGCTAACTAAAGAATTTGGAATTAAACTACCTTTCGATGTCCCCGAAGCGAACTGTATGGCAATAGAGTTGACTGAGAACGGGCTACAAAATATAAGCGGCGTGGTTCAGTACCCGAAAGCGTTTGAAATGCAGTAACGGAATAGGTATTTTCCCGTAAATTCAGTATGCCGGATGATCATCTTAATGAGGGTGGATACGGTTACAGTTCAATTGGCGTTTGGCGGTACTTTTATCGTTGCCTGGATAGGTCTTATCGACTGGGTAAATCATAGAAAAGTTTATAAGCGAAAGGTGGTAACTGTATAAAAGAAATCCGAAGATCAAAGCAAGCATTTCCGGATCGGGAAAAATAATTCCATTGTGAGTGAGACAGGTCATCCTCTGTACCCGTCCATTCCCTGGGCAGGCTTCCATGTTGATCTGGGTTCAAAATGATGCCAGAGCAACGCGGATACCTTGCGGATTAATCCTTCTGCTTCGTTGTCCGGCGTCCAGCTTTGGTCCTTATTGTCCTTGGTATAAACGGCGAACACATAATCGCCATGAGGCGCATTCACCAGCACCACTTCCGAGCGGGAAGCATCGACCGCTCCTGATTTGGAAGCCGTCTGCACATAGGGCGGGATTTGCGACAAGGCGTTCCCGTCCCAATAGATATGGGAAAGGTCACGGTACATACGCTCACAGGCCGCCGGGTTCAGGATCTTGCCTTTGCAAATATCCATGAGCAGTGTCGCGATCTCCCTTGGCGTGGTCTGCCCCCATCCATAAGCGTCATAGTTCGCCTCCCTGCCCGGTGTACGGGAATTCATGCGGGTGGATTGAAATCCTGCTGCCGCCAGCCATTTATTAATCCGGATGCCGCCACCAGCCAGCGACTGGCACCATAAAGCGGCAGTGTTATCGCTGCGGGTGATCATCAGGGTCACCGCCACGCTCAGGTCTATTTTGGTGCTGTCCTTAAAATACTGCATAATGCCGGAGCCGCCATGGGCCATGGAGCTGCGGTACAGCAATGGCTGGTGATAGGATAATTTCCCCTGCGTGATCTCATCAAACAGGGTCGCCAGTATGGTCAGCTTGATGGTGCTGGCGGTAGGAAAAATCGTATCTGCGTTGAGGGCCGCCCCTCTTCCTGTCTTCAGGTTATACACGTAAACACCTGCCACTCCGTGAAAGCCCGCAACGGCGCCTTGAAGTTTTCTGGTTAACTTCTTATCCGTCCTGTAAGGCTTTTGCGCGAAGGTAGTAGCACATACCAGCAATGCGGCCAGGAGTGGTAGACAGGCTTTGGTAACAGATCCGGAATGGTGACGCATGACGAGGGAATATTAAGATGTTAAAATGAGCGCTTAAGGATAACCTATCATAGATCCAACTGTCTTTCACCGGCGGGTGTGTCATGACTTTTTATGTGTTCAGCCCGCCACAAACACTGATCACCTGGCCGGTAATATAGCTGCTCAGTCCGGAGGCGAGAAACAGCACCGCGTTGGCGACGTCTTCCCCCTGCCCGAAACGGCCCAGCGGAATTTTCTCAATAAATCCTGTTGCCGCATCCCCTTCTTTGAGGTAATGGGTCATATCTGTCTCGACAAAACCAGGCGCGATGGCGTTGCAACGGACATTACGGCTGCCTAATTCCAGCGCAATGGACTTGGTAAATCCGATGATGCCGGCCTTGGAGGCGGCATAGCTGCTCTGCCCCGCATTGCCCCGCATGCCGATAATGGAACTCATGTTAATAATGGAACCGCTGCGGGCCTTCATCATGGGGCGTATCACCTGCCTGGTCATATTGTAAACGCTTTTCAGATTGGTCTGCATCACCTCATCCCATTGCTCCTCACTCATGCGCAACAGCAGGTTATCCTTGGAGATCCCCGCGTTGTTGACGCAGATATCAGTCGCGCCAAAATCCTTTAACACTGCTGCGACAAAAGCTTCGCATTCGGCGAGAATACCCGCGTTGGATTTATAGGCCTTTGCACGGACGCCCAGCCCTTTCAGCTTCTGTTCCAGTGCGGTGGCTTTCTCTTCGGAACTCAGGTAGGTAAATGCAATGCCGGCACCCTGCTCGGCTAATTTTAAAGCAATCGCTTCGCCGATGCCCCTGCTGGCCCCCGTTACAATAGCTGTCTTGTCTTGCAATAATTTCATAGTTCAATTTAAGTTTCCCTGTAATAATTTATTTTGGGTTTAAAGATAGTATAAAAGCTGAAAGCGCAAAACCCGATGACAATGGCAGGCCTATCAGGAGTGGCAATTTATCTACGGCAAAGCGTAGCTGCCCGTTGCCCGGAAGTTTGAAAGGGTGTCGCTGATCACTTAATCAGGGGAAAGTGCCGAACGGAAAGTTGCGTATTCGCCGCAGGAAATGCTCAAAAGACATCTCCCCTGCCGGCCATCTCCAATATCTCTTCGATATATTTCCGGTCGTTGCTCAGCCGGGGGACTTTATGCTGGCCGCCAAGCTTGTCCTTATACTTCAGCCAGGCGTTGAAAACCCCTCTGGGCAGGGAATGGAGCACGGGACCGTGCAGGGCAATATCTTTATAGCGTTTGGCTTCGTAATCGGAGTTGATGGCTTGCAGTTTCTTGTCAAGTGCCTCGGTAAACCGCTCCATGCTGTCAGGGCATACCTCGAATTCAATCAGCCATTCGTGCGCGCCATTGGACTGGTCATTGAAATAAATGGGAGCGACCGTATAATCATTCACGATTGCGCCCGTCTGCCTGCAGGCTTCGACAATAGCCTTATCTGCGTTATCGACAATCACCTCCTCTCCAAACGCGTTGATATAAAACTTGGTCCTTCCCGTCACTTCAATGCGGAAGGGAAAGAGGCTGGTAAACCTGATGGTATCCCCCACCATGTACCGCCACAACCCGCCATTGGTACTGATCACCAGTGCGTATTGCTGATCAAGCTCCACTTCGTTCAACTGCAGGGTCCGGGGTTCGGGTTTGCCCACCTCACCGATCGGCATAAACTCATAAAAGATACCGTGGTTCAGGAAAAGCAATAAACCTTCATGATGCAGCAGGTTGTCCTGCGCCGCGAAGAACCCCTCGGAGGCATTGTAGGTTTCCTGGTAACGCATCAGAGGCGAACGGATCAGTTTTGAAAATTGGGGCTGGTAGGGTGTAAAACTCACGCCGCCATGGATGTATAATTCGATGTTGGGCCACACCTCGGCCAGGGTGTTTTTGCCCGTCAGCTCGAGGATGCGTTTGATCAGCACCAGGGTCCAGGTAGGCACCCCTGAAATAGAGGTTACGTTCTCGAACATGGTGATCTTCGCCATCCGCTCGATCTTCTCCTCCCATTCATCCATGAGCGCTATGGATAATTCCGGTGTCTTTACCAGCTGCCCGTAAAAAGGCATGTTCTGAAGCATGACCGCGCTCAGGTCGCCATAAAAAGAAGTATCGCTCAGCTGGTTGACCTGGTGACTGCCGCCGATGACGAGCGCCTTCCCGGTAAGCAGGTCCGACTCCGGGAAATTATGGTAATACAGGGTCAGTACATCCCTTCCCGAACGGTAATGGCAATCGTTCAGGCTCTCCTGGCTCACTGGAATAAATTTGCTTTTATCACTGGTGGTGCCACTGGATTTGGCAAACCAGCGGATGGCAGTATTCCAGAGCAGGTGCTGTTCTCCCGCCATGATCCGCTGTATATAGGGTTTGAGGCTTTCATAATCCTGAATGGGCACCTGCTTTTTGTATTCGGCTATCTTATAGATCTTGCCAAACCGGTATTTTTTCCCAAATTCGGTATACTGGGCCTGGCTGAGCAGATCATGCAGCACATGCTCCTGCGTCTCCACCGGAAACTCCATGAAGCGCTCAATGCGGGCTATTCGCAACCTGGCGAGACGTGATATAGCAGGACTAAGTATTCTCATAAAAGGGGATCCTTCGTTAAGAGGACTTCCCGGAGATGTTTTCCAACAACTTCTTACCCCGGAATTCAAAATTTTGCCCCAGGTACACTTTTCTTACCTGCGGATCAGCGGCTAATTCCTCAGCAGTCCCTGATTTCAGGATGTTGCCTTCGAAAAGGAGGTACGCCCGGTCGGTGATCGAAAGGGTTTCCTGTACATTATGGTCCGTGATCAGGATACCGATATTCTTCAACTTAAGCTTC
>DASULB010000567.1:0-13100 GCA_036278455.1 Chitinophagaceae bacterium
TGTACAAGGTTGAGCAGGATATTTTCCTTTCCGACACTTTGCCTGTGATCAATTATAACAATGGAAGTTGTAGTCACAGTAATTCCGTTTATAATCCTCAGAACTATACCGATATCAGAAATGAGGTTGAAAAAGAGTTCATGGACAGGTTATTGGAAGAAAAGGATAAATTTGCGGAAGAAAAAAATGAGCAGATCAGGTTGTTACAGTCCGAGTTGGAAATCGTCCGTAACGAGAAGGAACAACTGATCAATCTGCTTGAAAAATTAACCGATAAGTAATAAGACAATTATGAACAAGGTATTGTACGCAGTAAGAAAGACGACCAAATTCAAACCTGATAACCTGGCAGAAGAACTGGATATTACTGTTGATGAATATCTGAAATTAGAAGCGGGAGAACGCCAGGTTGATACCGCAATGGCAGAAAGGCTTGGAAAGATCTTTGATCTTGAGCCTGAACTTTTCTTCAACGATATGCCGCAATTGGTCAATCACAATACGGGCGCCCAAAGTCATGGGAACATCATCAACAGCCCTGAAAATTATACCGATTGTCACTATGGCGTGCCCATTGAAAAATACGAAAAGGTGCTCAAGGAAAGGGATGCACTTGAATACAGCAGTAAGAAAAAGTAAAGCCGAATAAGATATTCCACCCCTGCCTTCTAAGAAGGATAATATCCCCGGTCATGTTGACTTTCTTACCACCAGTTTGGGTGTGAGCAACACTTGTTGTTGTTTAACCGGAAGCCGGGAGGCGCCCAGTTGACTCATGAGCAGCCGGATAGCGACTTCTGCGATCTTTTCCACGGGTTGCTGGATAACAGTGATCCCCGGCGGGTATAAACGAAAGATGTCGTGATCATCAAAGCAAATCACCGCTAGGTCCCGGGGTATTTTCAGTCCAAGGCGGGTAACACTTTCCAGACCCCAAACACCCAGGTAATTCGCTGCAAAGAAAACAGCCTCCAGATCGGGTGTATCTTTAATGAAGGCGGCAATCCTTCGAACAGCTTCTTCTTTCTGACAACCATAGGGAAGTTTTAACAGCAGTTTTTTATACCCACGCAGTTTCCGGTCACGCATGTAGTCACTATAGGCATCTTCCCTCCTTTTCATTTGGATAAGCCGCAGGTCTGAAGTAATAAAACCTATCCTGTCATGATTTTTATCCTGCAGATGGCTCATTCCCCTGATGACGCCACAGGTATTATCGGTTAATACATAAGGGACCTCCACAGCGGGAAAAAAACTATCCATTAAGACGACCGGCTTATGGTGTGCCACCAATTCCATGATGCTTTTTTCCATTCCCTGGGCGGGGGTGATGATGTAACCGTCCACCTGGAGCTCAGAAAGCGTTCGGATCCAGTCTCCGCCGCGTTTGGCATTGTTTTCCGTGCTGCAATAGATGACCTTATAACCGCGCTTACCCGCTTCATTTTCAATGATCCTCGCCAAGGAGGAAAAAAAGCTTCCGGAAACACTTTCCACGATCAGCCCCAGAATTTTGGAACGACCGGTACGCAGGCTGACGGCTACCGGATTTGGTACATAGCCTGTTTCACGGACCGCAACGAGCACCTTTTCTTCCACCGCGGCGCTTATCCGCATTTGCCGTGCCTTGCCGTTTAAAACGAAAGATATCGTGGAAGGAGAAACGCCTACCAATCGGGCTATATCTTTGAGGGAAGGATTCTTTTTATAGGGAGGTTCCATTTTCAGATAAAAGGCTTAAATTAAACGAAGAATCTTGACCCGCCAGGCTGCGAATGACAAACTTCCATTCGTATTGAAAAAATAAAATTAGCAAATAAACATCAAACGGACTTTATTTTATTCGTTCATTCTGGAATCCTGGTGAACATGCCGTCCTTTATGGGTCTGCCGCGAACAACCATATTGGACAATTGATCGGAAAATTGATTATCTTTCACCAAAAGCAGGATTCGTATTTATGAAGCGGTTTTTTCTCCTCTTGACGGCCCTTTTTTCCCTCCCTTTGCTGCTCCGTGCGCAAAGCGTTGTCTCATTGACCGTAGATCAGGCCATTACTCCAGTAAGCGCTGAATTTATACTGCGCGGCATCCAGAAAGCGGAAACCGAAAACGCGACCTGTCTGCTCATTCATCTCAATACCCCGGGCGGCTTAGGTACTTCCATGCGGAAGATCGCCGGCGGCATCTTGGGCGCCAAGGTACCGGTGGTGGTGTATGTGTCCCCTGCCGGTGCAAGGGCAGGCTCCGCGGGCGTATTTATTACGCTTGCGGCCAATATCGCCGCCATGGCGCCCGGAACCAATATCGGTGCCTCCCACCCCGTCAGCATGGGTTCCAAAATGGACAGCACCGAAGTAACAAAGGTAACCAATGACGCGACGGCCTTCATCCGCACCATCGCCAGGGAAAGAAACCGCAATGTGCAATGGGCAGAGGCAGCCGTACGCAACAGCGTCTCCATTACCGAAACAGAAGCGTTGCAGAAAAACGTCATCAACCTCATTGCCGCCAATACCGGGGAGTTGCTCCGGAAGATCGACGGGGACAGCGTGCGGCTTGCCTCCGGAACCGTCATCCTGCATACCCGCGATGCCCATATTGAAACGATGGAGATGGGACTGGGTGAGAAGGTATTGGTGGTGCTCAGTGATCCGAATATCATGTATATATTGTTGTTGTTAGGGATGTTCGGTATCCTCTTTGAATTTTTCAACCCTGGTGCCATCATTCCGGGTATCGTGGGGGTTATCTGCCTGATTCTCTCCTTTTATGCGATGAGTGTATTGCCCATTAACTATGCCGGCCTGGCCCTCATTATTTTCGCGATCGTTCTATTTTTACTCGAGATCAAGATCACCAGCCATGGCATCCTGGCGCTGGGTGGGGTCGTATCCCTGTTATTGGGATCACTGATGCTGATCCGTACAGGCCCTACAATAGAATATGTAAGAATATCAAGAAGTGTTATCTTCACCGCGGTGGTTTTTACCACGCTGTTCTTCCTTTTTGTCATAGGCATGGGGCTAAAGGCCCAACGTGCGAGACCCCGAACTGGTGAGATTGGAATGGCCGGGGAGACCGGTGTGGCCATTGATGACCTGTTACCTTTTGGAAAAGTCCATGTTCACGGCGAAATATGGAACGCGGAATCAGTCAACAACGAGATCATAAAAAAAGGGCAAAGAATCCGCGTTACTGGAATAAAGGGGTTAAAACTATTTGTAGAGCGAACGCTCCCGGGCCCGGAAGAAAGCACCGGTGAAATAGCGGCGGAGTAACCGGAAAGGTGCGGATAACGGGATGGAATATCGTTGAATGACTAAAAGTGGTATGACCGCTATGTTTTGACCTTAGAAACTAAAAATCATTCTTTAAATTATTTTTCATACATAAAACGGAGGTCCTCTATGAACTCATTTCCCATTTTGATCGTCATTCTCATTATCATTATCCTTATCATTCTCGGTAATGCGATAAGGATACTAAAGGAATATGAACGGGGTGTCATTTTCCGTCTGGGAAGATTAATCGGCAAGACCGCCAGCGGCCCCGGGCTGATATTACTCATTCCAATCGTTGATAAGATGGTAAAAGTAAGCCTGCGTACCGTCGTACTGGATGTTCCGCCACAAGACATTATCACAAAAGACAACGTTTCGGTCAAAGTGAACGCCGTTGTTTATTTCCGGGTTTTGGAACCGCAAAAAGCGGTCATTGATGTGGAAAACTATCTTTTTGCCACTTCTCAGATCTCGCAAACAACGCTCCGCAGCGTACTCGGGCAATCCGAATTGGATGACCTGCTGTCAAAACGGGACATGATCAACCACCGGTTGCAGGAGATCATTGATGCGCATACTGATCCCTGGGGGATCAAAGTATCCAATGTGGAGGTAAAACAGATAGACCTGCCCCAGGAAATGCAGCGTGCCATGGCCCGGCAGGCGGAAGCAGAACGTGAACGGCGTTCCAAGGTGATCACCGCCGAAGGGGAGTTTCAGGCCTCTCAGCGTTTGTCCGATGCAGCCAAGATATTGGCTGAACAACCCAGTGCGTTGACGCTGCGTTATCTGCAAACCCTACAGGTGATCGCTTCGGAAAATAATTCCACCACTATTTTCCCGATACCGATCGATTTTCTGAAGCCTTTCTTTGCTAAAGCAGCGGAAGAAGTTGCTAAAACGGGAGGGCCTGGGATAACCGGACCTGAGGTAAAGATAGATGAGCCTCCGGCCTCTTTGTAACTTGCAAACAAGAGATAAGCCCGCAAAGTTCTTAGGGCAACCTTGCGGGCCTTGTTATTAACTCTAGGAGCCTTCGCGCTACGGGTACTTGTAGCATGACGGCCTGCCTCTAGCACCGACGATAGGGACAAACGAAATACGGATGAGAGGGCCTGCCACTCATGAACAACCAGCCATTTATCGGAAGCGTAGTTTCACCACTCTGTCAAAAACTCATTCGTATTTTCTAAGTTTTGAATATCTAAAAGGTTCGACACTTTGCAAGTTCCTTATACGAGAATTGGCAAACGCCTTCAAAATCGAACTTTTGAAGGTGTTTTTAAGTACAGGTCAATGTTTTGGAGTCGCTGGACAAGCTCTTAGACGTTTTCTTCTACGGTATCCGATGGTGCAAGAAGAGGTATTTTAGTATTTGGGCGCGATAATGGCCAATTTTTAGTATATTGCGCTCCCAAATACTAAGATGTCAGCTGTTTCAGACTATATTGATCGACTACTGAGTTATGAGGAATATGCTTTCTCCTGGGAAGAATAACTTGAAAATTGTAAAGCTCCGGAAACCACCATACGAAATTCCGTTACCCGGATATTCTACTTCTTCTCTTCTTCATATTAATCAGCATAAAAGTATTATCTTTCAAAAATGATATGCAGACGTGTACTTAAAGAAAATCTGAAAATATCGATTTCCTATTAATTTTTTACAAAAAAACATCCGATTCACAGAAAGGCGATATTACTTGAAGTTACTCCTCATCTAACTTACTATTTCAGGGTGCAGATATGGCGAGGTAACTTTCCTAAAAATATAGAATGCTATGAATATCATTCAAAAGATTCCACACTTTTAAACTTCAGGTTCCTCGTCAATTTGAGTGGAATTTACCATGGGTTGCCTGCAACCCGCCTAAATATATACACTTGCCAAGGGGTTTGCCGTCCTGAAAATAGCTCTTTCACTTTCACGAAGCCGGATGTCATTTTCCACTGGTTTTGACGAAGAACCAAACTCCAAACTTCATTCTACGATCAAATGTGATTATCAATTATTTAGACAACTTGCCAGACACTTCTTATCCGGGTCTTCATTCATGTTTCCAGAAACCTTCTCAAAAAGAAATATACCTCGATTCGGCTTTTATGATCTGATGAAAAAAACTCTCCAGCCCGGCATAGTCCGCTACGGAAATATTGTTCCAGGGTTGGGTAATAAACGACCGCTGTATCAATAACGTCTGGGGCGATATCTTCCGGTAAGACAAATGGTAATGCATGTCATTGAAGCTCAGATCGATGTTTTCCGGTATGTTTTTAAAGGTCTTATCCGTAGGCAACTTCATTTCAAGTTCGGTTTCATAATGCTGGGTGTTTTCATATTGCCAGTATTCAATGGGATATTTCCTTTTCTTTACCGTAAACAGATTGGGGCTGGCAATGACATCAATGAAATTAGGTTTCCAGATATCCATATCCCCCAATTGAATGATCTCATTTTTTACAACGAACTTTACCTGGCCTTCCACCGAATCCGATAAGTGGTTAAGCCCCGTCCAATTGACCGTATCAATCTCCACAGGCTTTTTAAAACTTTGCGTAAGCATTTGGGTTAACGTCTTGTCTATGTCGTTTTCCGATTCATTTCTGAAACGGTCACGGTAACCAGAGCTGCGGGTCCCTGTGGCGTTGACCACCACATTGCCTTCCAGATCATTTCCCGAAAGGGTCAGCATCATTTTACGGTGGATGGCATCGTGCAGTTTGTTCACCGGTTTTAATAAGGTCAACTTCGCTCCCGAGCCGTCATTACCATACGGGATGTTCAGTACCTCGGCTCCGTAAAGTTGTCCGGGCAATGCCCTGAAAGGAAGATTCTTATCGGTAAGCTCCAGATAGTAATTTTGTCCTCCTGTAGTGAATTTTACAATACAATGGTTGAATTCCAGGGAAGGCAGCGTCATGGCATCCTGACCGTTGTCCCGGGTATTGACAAGCACCAGGTTTGCGTTTAAACCGACTTCCCGGGCGAGGGCCACAAACAGGGTCGCCACGTCTTTGCAATCGCCCAGTCTGGTGGACAGCGTCTTGCTTGCTTTCTGGGGCACATAAGCGCTGTGCATAAAGGGGACGGCATTATAGGCGATATTGGAGACGATGTATTGATAAATCCTTCTTGCCTTTTCCATATCATTTAAGCCGGAGGCTCCTTTGGGAAATAATTTTGCTGTAAGTTGCTCCAGGTTCAGGCTTTTTTCGGATTGTTCCCGGGTTAGATCGCTGTACCAGTCTGCAATCACGTCCCAGGAAGGGATTGTAGAGACATGCAGGACTTTCCCCACATCCACCGACGGGGGCATGAGGGGCTCCTCTTTCAAAGCGGGAATAGCCCGCATCTTCCAGGAGTACAACCTGAAGTTTTCATGCGTGGAGATTTCAGGCTTAACCGATGGATCGTGGGTGCATTTATAATAAAGCGGAACTTTGGCGGCGATCAGTATATTATATTCTGCCAGACAGGTGGGCACACCGGCAGAGAAGTAGAATTTATCCCAAAACTCCCTGCCCAGCCTGCCAACGCCGTTACTGCCCAGTTTATAGTGATAATAGATCACATCGCCACGGGCGAGTTTGGGGTATACAATTTCATTGTTATTGACCTCCGCGGGTATCCTGGAACCATTTGACTTTACGACCTCTGCCTTAAGGATAGTAAGCTGTTGATAATTCTCATTATAGGGTATGTAGACAGTGTTAAATTTATCAATGCCTTTATCATCGCACACATATACGGCTGTTCTGGCTTCCTGGTCATTGGACCCCTGCGCGTAAACAACCGTATTATGGATATCGAAGATATAGAAATAATGGTGCGTGGTATCATAAGGATGCTTCAGATTCACACCGATGAGCGAATCTTCATTGACCGCAGGCAAATAACCGTATAAATCGGGGGCTCCCTTCAGCGTTCGCATTTTTTGGCGGACCAGTGACAGGGAAGGATCGTGGTACAGCGCTTGTTGGAAATAATCCACCGCATTTGCCGTATCCCCCTTTTGAAGATAGCAGGTGCCCAGGTCCGAATAAGGGCCGCTCCTGTAAGGGCCGTTGGCGCTGAGCATCTTCAGATAAACAATGGCGGAATCCAAAAGATTCCGGTTGTAAAATGCAGTTGCTATCCCATTGTAAACGTTTTCGCTTCCAGGCAGCGGTTTCAGGAGGCTTCTCATCACCCCCATACCTTTGTCAAACTGTCCTTCATCTATATACTCCTGGGCAAGTTGTGCGGTGATCCCGTAATTGGATAAACGGTCGTTATAGTCCTTGAGGACCTTCAGGGCCTCCACGGGATCGTTGGATACCTTCTTATAATAATTATACAACATCAGTGCATAGTTCGCATTATCCGGGTACCGCTGATGGCCCGCTTTGATCAGGGAGACCATCCCGGGAATATCACCTTTGGCTCCCAGCACTTTTATTTTTTCTAAAACCACCTGATCTGTCAAACCGGTCCTTTGGGCAATCTGATCCAGTATGGCAATGGCCTCTTTGTATTTTTTATCTTTTTGAAGATCCGATTTCCTGGATAGTAAACTGATGACCCCTGTGGGATCAAGCGTTTTGATCTTTTCCAGGTATTCCAGTGCATCGGTATTATCAGAAGCCGATTCCAGGGATAACATGTATTGCAGTAACACCAGGACATTATCAGGATGATCCTGAAGCAAGGCTGACATCGTCTTCTGCGCCTGGTAGTATTTCTGGTTCCTCAGGTATGTCTTTGCAAGCAAAATATAGTTGATGGGGTTCTCCGGCGCTTTACGGATCTTTTCTTTAAAGAAGGTTTCAGCGAAAAGGGGGATCTCCGCAGGCATTCGCAAAGCATTGTCTTTCCCGTAGGGATGGTACGCCGCCGTTGCAACCAGTCCGGAGATCGGGTGGTAATCTTTATCGGTAAACCGCAGGATGAAATTAGGCAGGTCGGTATCGGCATATCCTAACTGCACCAGTATCCGGTTATAACCTTTTTTTAAATGACAGGGCACCTTGTAGGCGTCCAATTCGGTCACTTTCTCATCTGACTGTGAGAACAGCAGTCTGTCATTGACCCAGACCTTCAGGGAACCGGCGCCTCCCAAACAAAGTAAACAGGTCCTGTCTTCATCAGCTTGAATAAAACTCTGGGCGTATATCAGCCCGCTTGTCACGGGGAAAGAACTTTTGCAGAATATCCAGCTGTTGTTCTCTATATGGGCGGGAATAAACCATTTGACAGGTGTATTATTATAAGACTTAAACGTGGTGTCCGCCTGTGGATGGGAAACAGGGGCATAGTTTTTATTGAATCCACTGCCGGCGGTGTTGTCAAAAGGACCGGTAAACGCCCAGTGGCGGACGGCGCCTATTTTAGCGGATTGTTCATGAGACTTTTCCACATGATGGCGAATCATCTCGTCCAGGCTTTTAAAATAATGGGCGGCCGCCTGCATGGAGCCGTTGAACTGCTCCTGATGAGACAGCATGTAGTCAGCGTTTACCTGTTGGGCGGAATCCATTTTTCCATAACTGCCCATAGAGGCGCCGTTAAACCATAAGGCAAAGATATAATCCTGCGGATGGCTTGTGCGTAACAGCGGATTGTTGTAACGTACGATGTCCTTATTCTCTATGCCCAGATAACTGTCCAGCACAATAAGGGTGGATAACGCATCGTCACGGTAACGGGCCTCTGCCGCAGCCTTTACAAGGAGGGTCTTTGCCCTGTTAAAGTCATTTTTATCCAGGGCCTTCCAGGCCGCAGTGTAGTCATTATGCCGGTTTTTGCCGGTTGACTGGGCGTGCAGTTGCACCCACACCGTTAAAAGGAGGAAGAGAGTAGAGGGTATACGCATTGATCAATAAAGATATTTGCGACTAAAAGTAAAAACTAAAGTAATAAGGAATCGAAATATTCCATAAAAAACTTTATCGCAAAGGTCAATACCCCTTTTGGATTTGTTTCCGTCTATTGCTGCCGGTACATAAACACATGTGCCACCCCGTCGGAACGGATATAACCCCGGAACATGCCCGGTGTATTGAACGGCATGGCAATGTGACCGTTTTTATCCACTGAAATCAGTCCGCCGTCACCGCCCAGGTCAGGGATGATGTGCATGATCACCGTGTCGGCGGCCTCTTTCAGGCTCATGCCTTTATACTCCATCAGGTCACTGACCGTCTTTGAGGCAAGCGTGCGCATAAAATATTCGCCCCAACCGGTACAGGAAATGGCGCAGGTGGCATTATTGGCATACGTGCCGGCACCGATGATGGGTGAATCGCCGATGCGGTCATATAATTTATCAGTCATGCCGCCGGTGGAAGTGCCAGCGGCCAGGTTACCCTGCTTATCCAGGGCGGCACACCCCACCGTTCCGAATTTTTCATCCTCCTCTCCTGCTCCGTAGATCATGCTTTTAGCCGGACCAATCTGACGCATGGCGGATTTCTTTCCGTCATCTTTAGCCCTTGCACGAAGCAATTGTTCCCAGCGCTCCCTGGTGTAGAAATAGGAAGTATCCACAATGGTGCAGCCCGCTTTACGGGCGAACGCCTCGGCCCCCCTGCACGCCAGCATGACATGCTTGGATTGTTCCATGACGGCGCGGGCGGCATCAATCGGATTTTTGATAGTGGACACATCGGCAACCGCTCCTGCTTCGAGATTAGCGCCGTTCATGATGGATGCGTCCATTTCATTGCGGCCGTCATGGGTAAAAACAGCGCCTTTGCCCGCATTGAACAAAGGGGAATCCTCCATCACATTGATGGCCGCCTGCACCGCATCCACACTGCTCTTACCATCCTTTAGTGCCTGATATCCCGCCTGAAGCGCCTCGGTCAGTTTTTGGGTATAGGCCCGCTCCTTTTCAGGTGTCATGTATTTTTTCTCGATGGTCCCGGCACCGCCGTGAATGACCAGTACAAAGTTTTGTTGTGCAGCAGAAATTCCCATAGTGAATGCCATGAAAAATAAAAACAAAGTTATTACCAAAGTTATTCTTTTCATAGTGGTATATTTTTTAGATCAATTGCAGGGCAATAGTGCTATGTATTCGCCCCTATATTTTGTTTCAAAATACAACATTTTCTCACCCCATTAATATCAATGTTCGCACAAATCGCTCCAAAGCGAAAAACGGGGAAAGCACCTCATGATCAAAATAAGCGACAGGGTCGTTTTATTACTGTCCTGCTTTCCGATTTTCCCAATACCTGAATTGGTCCTGCGTTTTGAACCGGCATACATTTTAATTTTTTGGTTCGGTAAATCCATTGATTTAGTTGGCGCGTTACCTGATCGTCAACGACTGGAAATGTTACACCGGGACCAGTCATGGGATGCTTTCTTATCTTTTTAGGTAACTTTACCATTGAAATGATTCAGTAAAGAATGGAATTATCAGAAGACGGTTATAGACTACCATCAGCCAGGTGATGTTTTACCATCGCAATTTTTTTCACCGGGCTTCTCACTGTTCGGTACCTACGGTCACCGTAAAAAACCAGCCAAATAAGATTGTGCCGGGAGTGGGAATGATCATATCAGCAACACAGAGACCTTTTCACCAACCTATTTAAAACCTGAAGACTGCTATGCCGATTAAAGGACAGATACTGGAAAATACAAATACAGGAGACCTTTATGAATATTTGGAAACGGCCAAAGACACGAACGGAGAACGTTCAACCCTTAAAATGACATTAAAAACAAAAGGCAAATTAGTCCCCGATCATTTGCATGCTATGCAGGAAGAGCATTATGAAGTGATTTCAGGCAGGCTCACCATATGGCTGCATGGCAAAGTACAGGTGTTGACCGCTGGTGATAAAATTACGATGCCTATGCATCAGCCTCATAACCATTACAACAATGACGAGGAGCCACTGGTATTCATCCAAACGGTTACTCCTGCTTTGGACTTCGACTATCTGGTGGAAAATCTTGTCGGGTTGGCAAAAGACGGTAAAATGCCCAATGGAAAAGCCGGATTGGTCCAGGAACTGGTGACCCTAAAATATCTTGACAGTAAAAATTTCCTGGCAGGAATACCCATTGGTATTCAAAAAGTGTTAATGAATGTGGTAGGCCCTGTTGGAAGGCTGTTTGGCTACAGGGCAATCTACAGGAAATATTCTGGTTTTGAAAAGTAGTTATTCTAATATGATCAAACCGGTGGGTGGCCGCGTTTATGGAATAGTCAACCTGAAATGCTCATGCGGGTGCAGGTCTGCCGGAAAACCTAAGGAAGATATTCTCCTTCAAAATGATTTCCCGCTATGTCCCCTTCCTTTAGTCTGGCAGGTTTTGGGAAACCGTCCCCTTGAATTGCAAAAAAAATATAATATGACCGGCTGAGAAATAAACTGCGTTGAACGGCGGATATAACAGGTCCAGGTTGGCGGACAAGGCGCTAATGGCTACCTTTGCGGGATAAAAAACGGGCCACTGAAGAAGCTGCTTAAAATATTATTGATCATCGCGTTGTCTTTCATCGGTTTGCTGGTACTGATCTCAGTACTGGTGAATGTGACGGTGGTCCAAAATTTCCTTGTCAGCAAAATCACCAACAGCCTTTCGGAAAAGTTGCACACAGAGGTGACGATCCGGCATGTCGATTTTAAACTGTTCGACAAATTTACCCTGAAGGGCACCTATATCGGCGACCAGCAGCATGATACCCTGCTGTATGCCGGCAAACTAACGGTCAATGTAACCAATTTCTTTTTCTTTAAAAACAAGACCTATCTCCGTTATGTGGGGCTGGACAATGCCACTGTTAACTTGCGACGCCTGCCGGGTGATTCGGTGTGGAATTATCAGTTTATCCTGGACGCCCTGTCCCCTTCCAGCCCGTCACCCCCCGGTAGTCCTCCGCCTAACCTGGATATCAAAAAAGTGGTCCTTAACCATATCCGGATCAATAAGCTGGACGCCTGGAGTGGCGAGGATACCCATATCAGTGCCGACAAAATCGTTCTGGATGCACGGAACATAGACCTGAGGCGGCGAAAAGCCGATATTCGCAGCATTCAACTGGACCACCCGCTTTTTGCGTTGGTAAAATACCCCTCCACCAGGCCCGCCTCTGACACGGTCTCGGGGGCGTCCCCATCGCCCGCTGAGGAAAAAACAAAAACGGACAGTCTGCAATGGAACACGGATCACTGGGCCCTGCAGGTAGATGACATCACCATTGACAACGGTGGTTTCACACTGATCGATCGGGAAGAATCCCAGGTGGCAGAGAACTTTGATCCGCAACACATGGTCTTCTATGAGGTCAACGCTACCTTAAAGAACACACACCTTGTCCGGGACTCCATTATCACGGACCTGAACCTTACGACGAGGGAACGCTCAGGGCTACAGGTCAAAAAATTATCCTGCCGTTTTAAGATCTCGCCGGTGGAAATGGCCTTCGCCAATCTGGACCTTCGTATCAACAGAAGTCACATCACCGATTATTTTGCCATGCAATTCTCCGATTTTGACGATCTCGGAGATTTTGTGAAAAAGGTAGACATGCGGGCCAGCTTCAAGGATGCCGAGATATCCTCCGATGACATCGCCTTATTTGCCCCGGCGCTTGCTGACTGGAAAAAAGAGATTAAAATCAAGGGCCAGGCCTACGGAAACCTCTCTAATCTCACCGGCAATAACATGGACATCCAGGCGGGGACCTCCACCGAGCTCCAGGGACATATCAAGCTGCGCGGCCTCCCCGACATAAACAATACCTTTATTGATTTCCAGGCCCAAAAATTAGTGACCAATGGAAAGGATATCCAGCGGTTCGCCCCCGGTCTGCAG
>DASULB010000568.1:0-11366 GCA_036278455.1 Chitinophagaceae bacterium
ACGGAAGCACCCATTTGCCCGCAAGTTTCCTGGACTTGGCGGCCGCCGCGGCAGCATCCAGCTGACCTTCGGATAAGCCCGCCAGTTCGGATGTATCACTGACGACCAGGGCGCCGGCCTTCGTGGCTGCCAGCAACTGGTTGGTAAACTTGGCGCTTAGCGAGGCTTCTTCTTCGTTCAGGCTTTTAAGCTTTGCCTTATCCCCATCGGACAGGTTAGCACCCGCCAGAATAAACTTCTGGTAATAATAGCCCACCAAGCGCAGGGACTCTGAATCCAGGTTCAGGCTGCTCCTTTTATGATAAATGCTTTGGATGCGTTCAAACAGCTTTTTATTGAGGTAAATGGCATCGTGGTTGGCTGCCAGTTTGGGCGCTTCTGTCTCCTGTACCTTCTGAAGGCTGGGATTGGTATTGGCGCTGGTCAGCAGGTTAAATACGCCTTGCACCCTGTCAAGAAGCCGGCCGCTCTTTTCCAGGGGTATAAAGGTATTTTTAAAGGTGGGCGTATCGGGGTTGTCGGCAATCTGCTGTATTTCCATCAATTGCGCCTTCATGCCTGAATCCATGGCGGGCTCAAAATCACTGTCTTTTATTTTATCAAAAGGCGGTGCCTGAAACGGCAAAGTACTGGCTGAGAGCAGCGGATTGGAAGATGCCCCTTTCCCTGTTTTGCCTGCATGATTGCAAGCGGTTGTGGATAATACCATTGCGGATAAAAGTAAGAAGGTGAACTGTTTCATGGATTTATACCTTTGATTACGGATGGAAAGTACAAAATTACCCGGAATTCCGTCCTGCTACCGGGTAAAGCGTAAAGAACATGCAGCATTTTAGGCGAACACCGACGCCTTTGTATTTCAGGCAAAAAACCGGAAAGTCTGCTTATTTTCGCAGGAATCATGGTGAAGCTATTTGATGCAACGGACAGGCAGTTGGAGGAGATCCGCGAGCTGGCACATAGAATATGGCCTTCCGCCTTCCGGGGAATCCTCACCAGCGCCCAGATCAGCTACATGTTGCAGTGGATGTATTCTCTTGCTTCCCTGCAGGAACAGGTAGCAAGCGGACACCGCTTTCTTTTAGCAAATGAAAACGGGCCATTCATAGGCTACGCTTCTTATCAAATAAATGATCAGGCAGGTACCGCCAGGTTGCACAAAATTTATGTGCTGCCTTCCGCCCAGGGGAGGGGTGCAGGCACACTGTTGCTGCAGGAAGTGATTCGCCGGTCCGGGGCCGCAAAACAATCATCCCTGCGGTTGAATGTAAACCGTCTTAACAATGTGGTCTGCTTTTACAAAGACCATGGATTTCGCATTATCGGAGAGGAAGACAATGATATCGGGAACGGGTACTTCATGAATGATTATGTGATGGAATTGATTTTATGAAAGCGCTGATTTTTTTCACCAGCATGGCGTTCAGCGGGAGGGCAGGATCCTTATAAGTAGCAAAGTTCTTGTCACGGTCCGGCGGCGCGTCTTTCAGGATATGGTTCATGCCCGGAATAACCTCCAGTTTCCCGTGGGGATTCCCGCGATGCAGCATTTCAGCTTGTGCCACTGTCACCTGCAGGTCTGTGGTACCATTGATGATCAGCACCGGAATCTTCAGCTTCCCGATCTCCTTTGCCGGATCATATTTCATCCAGGATAATAAAAAAGGCTGTATGGCGGGATTGAATAAATTCCGGAGCGACAGCGGTACGTTTTCTACGATATGTCCGTGGCGTAAACTGTCCAGCATGCTGGCGATCCTGCGCTGATCCATCCCCGGTTGACCGGCCAGTTGCCACTGTATGATCTTATCAATCCTTTCTCCCGCGCCTGCAAGTGATATCAACGCATCCACACCCGTTTTTTCCGCCACGAGTATCCCTATTAACGACCCTTCACTATGGCCGATAAGGATCACGTTTGAAAATTGCTTGTCTCTTTCCAGAAAATGAACGAGTGCAGTGGCATCATTCATGTAATCATCAAACCGCACTTCACTCACCTGCTTTTTAAAATCGGTGCTTTTGCCGACGTACCGTTTATCATAACGGAAACTGGCGATGCCATGCGCCGCCAGGGAATCAGCCAGCAGCAGGTAATCGTTGCTCTGGTCACTTAACCCCGCATTGCCATCCCTGTCAACAGGGCCTGAGCCGGCAATGATCAGGGCCACCGGCGCCTTTCCTTGTTTGTCCGGCAGACGCAGCGTACCGGAGATATGTCCGCCCTTTACCTGAACGGTGGTGTCTTGCTCATGGATCCTGCCGTATGACGGAATCGTATCTTTTTTGGATCGGACGCCGGCGATGTGGTATCCGACCACCTGATGACCAGGGTTAAACGCGAACGACAACATAATCTGCGCGTGCTCAAAGTCACAAAGTGCGCCCACAATATTCAGTGAATCCTTTTTAAGGACGCTGGTTTCCAAAACGCTCCGGAACTTACCCTGTGACGCCAATTGTTGCTCCCAAACCTGTTTTAAAAGACCGTCTGGCAGTTTGGATTGCAAATAAGGAGCGAACATCCGGCGGGCCTCCGTGAATTTACCCGCATGATTGAACGCGATAAAACGCTTCGCCCTTACACTGTCACTCGTTTGCCCGTCACACTTAAATCCGAAAGCGGTCAGTGAAAATACGAACACGAAGAAAAAGGTCATTCTTCCCATCTCATTGATTGTTTGAAACGCTTTCCTTCGCACTGGCAGGTTTGATATCTTCCCCTAGCATTGAAGGAACATCTGATCAGCTCATAGCAATGGTTCATGGTCGGTTAAAAATACGAAATCGATGGCAATAAAATGATTCCTCCGTACCGATCCCAATCCATTCCTTTGTGACCTGCATTGGAACGCAAATAATTGCAAGGATTGTTGCGCGAAGATCAGGGGGCAGGCCACACCTTCCCGGGGCTAAACTTTACTCCCGGATCCTCTATTTCATCAGGCAGCAGTGGTGAAAGCCGGACGGCAGACATGATCTGCTGTCCCGACGTCAACGGAATGCCTTTCCTTAATGGGGAATGGAACGGATATCCCTGAAAACACACCCGTGACCCTCCGGCAGCATTCACTGAACATCTCAGGGAGCGGAGACGGCCATCAGCACGATCGTTTTCCTCTATGCCGCCAGGCCGCTGAAGGAATCCGGTTAAATAAGCCGTGACGACGTCCTTTTTCAGTCCATTGCTATATCAATATCAAAATGGACCAGGTCGATAAACTGACGGATGCGGTTGTCGATGTCCTCATGGGTAAGATCGCGCAACCGTTTCGTTCCGAATTTTTCCACACAGAAGGAAGCCATGGCGGAACCGACGATGACTGCTGTTTTCATGTTATCAAAAGAAATGTCGTCCGTGTTGGCAAGATACCCGATAAAACCACCCGCAAAGGTATCACCTGCACCGGTAGGATCAAAAACATCTTCCAGCGGAAGGGCGGGTGCGTAAAATGCATTATTTTTATTGAATAGCAGCGCACCATGCTCTCCTTTTTTGATCACAAGGTATTCAGGTCCCATTTCAAAGATCTTGTTGGCCGCTTTCACCAGCGAATATTCTCCACTCAACTGGCGCGCTTCACTGTCATTTATCAGCAAGACATCGATCATTTTCAATGCCTTTTTCAAATCCTCCATGGTGGTGTCCATCCAGAAATTCATGGTGTCCAGTGCGATGAGTTTAGGACGCTTTTTCATCTGGTTGATCACACTGATCTGTACTTTGGGATCAAGATTTCCCAATATCAGGAATTCACTATCCTGATAGCTTTCAGGAACCACCGGATTAAAATCCGCCAGGACATTGAGTTCGGTGGTCAGGCTGTCGCGTGTGTTCATATCCAGATGATATTTGCCCGCCCAGAAAAAAGATTTCTGGTCCTTTCTTACTTCCACACCTTCAAGACTGATATCCCTCGACCTCAGGTCTTCCATCTCTTGTGTCGGATAATCGCCGCCCACTATAGAGATAACACTGACAGGCCTTATAAAATTCGCAGCGGCCAGGGCGATATACGTTGCGGCGCCCCCTACAATCCTGTCTGATTTGTGAAAGGGCGTTTCGATCGCATCAAAGGCCATGGAGCCTACTACAATTAAGGACATATGTTGATTTTTAAGGTTAAGGGACGTTGTTTGAGGCGGCAAATTAGTAAGTACTGGTCAAAGGAACAAGTTTAATGCAGTTGGAAGACGGTCTTGTAAGACCTTCGCAGGCCATTGTCGGCGTTACTGAGTGTCTCCTGGGAGGACAAAAAAGCATTCTCCTTCCGCACATCCCATCCGGCAACGGATAAGCCAACGCGATTAATATCCACACGGCAGGTCCGCGGGAAATTCAGTTCTCATCATAATAAACCTGATTGGCCTTTTTTACGACGTGGTGGATCACATCGTCCAATTTCAAGGCTGCCATGTCCAGGTAGCGAAGTATTTTTTCATTCTCAGCGCTGTTGATCTCATCCTGATTGATCAGGACAAGCAATCCTTTGATGGATGCCACAGGACCACGTAATTCATGGGAGCATATATGCGCGATCTCTCTCAACAGCTTATTTTGCGATTCGATTCGTTTTTCGTGCTCTTTTTGCTGTTGAATGATCTGAATAACCCCGATGGCCCGTTTCGGTTTTCTTAGCTCATCATAAATAATATAGGCGCGGTTGTTCACGTATTTATAGGTGCCATCCGAGCACATGACCCGGAACTGGCCGGACCACAGCTGGTTTAACGCTTTACGGGTGTTCCTGATACTGAGCCAAACCTGTTTGCCGTCTTCAGGATGCAGTTTCGCTCTGAACCATGCTGAATCCATCATGGAAATATCGTAGCCGAAATGTTCCCCGATGGGCCCGCTTAATACCGTCTTTCCGGTCGCTTTTTTCCAGTCCCAGATGATATCATTTGTCGCTTTAACAGTGAGATCATACCGCTCAAGGGTCTCCCGGAACAACAATTCGTTGCTCTTGGCCGCTGTAATATCCTGTGCAATGCCCGTAATGCGCCTTACCCTGTGTTGTTCATCATATAATATATGGGCCCTGCTGGTAAGATATTTGTATCCGCCGTCCGCGCATCTGAGGCGAAACTCCTCGGTCCAGGTATCCCTTTCTTTGGCAATGGCTTCCAATACGACGTGGGAAACCCTGAGATAATCCTCAGGATGGATTTTCTCCGCATACCAGGCACTGTCTATTTCGGTAAGATCATATTGAAAAAGATCGTGTAGGGAGTCATTTACACTTGCCTTATCCGTATGGGCATCCCAATCCCATATCAGATCGTTTGTTGCCTTTGCTACCAGATCATAACGCTCCAGGGCCCCCGTCAAAAGCATTTCATTTTTCTTAGCCTTTGTAATATCCTGCACCATCACCCACCACGCCCGCTTCCCATTTATTTTTATATCCTGATAGGTAATATTGACATACAACTCGTTTCCCTGCTTTGTCAAATGTTTCCATACGGAGCTGCTGTTATAATGGTAACCCGCATTCATCACGGCCAGTAATCCGGTTATATCTTCCCTGGGACGAATGTCATTAATCGACATGGACAGAAACTCCGCCCTGGTATAGCCATATTGAAGGACACACGCATCGTTCACCGCTAAAAAATGAAGCGTTTCCGGATCAAAAGTAAACATGGGGCAGGGATTCTGTTCAAACAGCTTACGGTAAGCACCCTGGGATTTTAATATTTCCCGCAAATAATGATCCATCAAAAAGTAAAGGATAATACCCGTCACTAAGACAAAGGCAAAGCCTTTAATGATCTCATGGGTAATAATAGGGGCGTTCAAAGCCTTGCCTGAAAAAGATGCCAGCAGTTTATCGCTTATCAGGATCCAGGCAAACCCAGCGGCCAGATAAATGGCCACAATCTTTCGTGGTGAGGACTTCATGGGGAAACAGCAATTTTTAGATCCAATTCACGCAATAGATAGAGTCAACAGGGCGACATTGATCACAAAATAATATACAGGACGAAAAGCAATGGCAAATCAAGGTTTACCGGGTTCTCTTTTACACCACTTTTTTCGACACGAATCACTTTGAGAAAGATTCTCTTGGGCAAAAAACTACCCCGGGTTTGTTTAAAAAAATGTTAATACTTTAAAAACCTGTTCAAAAAGAACATTCTTTTGCAAGTAGCATTTCCCATGTCCGTATTTTCAAACAAATGTAATATATTTGAAAACAATTTCTAAAACATAAAATTTACGGACACTACTATCTTTCAGAGATCTTTCCATTAAAGGATATGGGCTGCCGCCGGTTGCTGATGACCTGGAGGGAGGCATATCCGCCTTCGGAAACACTCAGCACGAGTTGCTGAATATCCCTTATATCCCCGGGCCTGATCAAAATATTCCACCGGCCTCGCTTATGACCCGTAATTGAATATTGGAACTTGGTTGAAGTAAATTGAATACCTCCTTTTGTAGGATCTATAGGGGCTGAATAGGCTCTTCCAAAGTACGGCAGAAAAGCCTTTACCGTATCTTTGGATACCACCAGATCATAAATTGAAGTCAGATACCGGGCCCTGCCGTTCATGGGCAGGGCGGTCTGTGCGGTAAAAACAAAATCTCCCGAATGGACCATATCCTGAATGGTAGTGCCCTTATGGGTAGTTGTATCCTGTGGGACGGTCTGCGCAAAAAGAGATGCCGATAAAACCATCATCGAAAATAACAGGATACAGAAGAAAGTGACTGGGTGCTTTTTCATGTCGTTATTTTAAAATAATCAACCACCTTATGTATTTCAAGAAAGGTGCCAGAGTATGCGGTCGCCCTACCCTTGCCCGGAAGCGTTCCCTAAACGACTGAAAATGTCCCATCCGGACCATACAGGATGCGGTAAAAGGTGCATCCTCCTCCCGTAAAAATTAAACCGTCATGAAGCTCCGGGCCATCCATACAAGCATGGCTCCAGGCCAAAAATAAACTGATTTACAGTTAGTTCAGAGAATAGCACCGATATTCAGCCGCGCCACCACCAGCTAATCATTTCTTTCATCCATTCAGGTCCGGTCATTTTCTTCCATCCGTCGGATAAGGGTTTGCCGCAATTTATCTAAAAAACTGGTCCTGTTCTTTTTCCGTAGGCGGATCTCCTGAAACACGCGGTAATAATTCCCCAGACTGACATGGAATACCATCCCCAGAAAACCTGCTACTTTCTTTATATCCGCCTGGCCGTGATTAAAAACACCCGCGGACTGTAAGGCGTATAACAATTCTATCAGACTGGTTTTCGAACCGGTCCATTCTAATTCATAGGGTGTTCTCTCCAGGATATTTAACGACTTCCTGTCCAGGTCGAGCTGCACCAGCGCCCGATCCAGGTATTGCTGCAGCATACTGTAAGCCAGTATCTGGGATAATTTATAACTGTGCACCGTACAGAATTCAGGATCTATTACCATGGCATATTCATCCCTGGTCGTCAGCAGATCAGCATGGCCACGTGTAAAAAGTTGTTCATCCATATAAACGGCATCACTGGTGTAGTAATCAAAGAAATCCATGTTCTGCTGGAAGAAATATTTGATCCGCTTAAGTTCATCCTGCAATAATTCCTGTTGAAGGGAATAACTTGCTGCGGGGCGATGTGTCTCGATATGGAACACACGCAGATAATAAATTAGCCTGCAATAAAACCTGGGTTTGATCTGCTTAAAAAACCTGATTTCTTCCGGTTTATCCGTAAAGTTGTATCGCAGGATGTATTTACGGAGCTGTTGAAGACAACTCCGGACGATTTCTATCGACTGTTTGCTACATTCCAGAGGATCCCCCGATTCTTTTTCCGATCGCAACAGCATTGCCTCCATTTGCGCATATAATTGAGCGGTATACTTTTCCATGATATCTGATTTAGATGGTCAACAAAAGGCAGATACCCAGGAAACGGAATGGTCAAAAAACGGATCAGAATAATGCCGGCAAACGGATGACCGGACATATTTATCCTGTAAATGACCCATACATTCCTGTTCTAAAGGTTGTATCCATGCCAGATTCAGGATTTAAGTATCCCTAGCGGAAAATATGAATATGCGGATTTACAGAGCAATAAAATGTATCAGACCATAGGCGTTGATTTATATAGAGACTCCGGTTATTAACAAGCTGGCGGCCTCTAGTCCGGCACCCGGACCAACCTTAGCTCAAAAGCCACCCTTGTCAGATCAGCGGTATTCCTTGCCTGCACTTTATTCAACAGGCGCTGACGGTGTGTATCCACCGTTCGTTTAGCCAGGGATAAATTCCGGGCGATCTCATCATTGGTTCTTCCTTCTGCAATAAGTTTCAACACTTCCAGTTCTCGTTTAGAAAGATTGTATCTGTTGTTTAATTGATGTACAGAATCCTTGCCCGGAGCATTCAGCAACTTAACAGCGACTTCATTGGAAAAATAATTGTTCCCTGACATAATCGTCCTGATGGCCCTGAAAAGTTCCGGTGGTTCAATGTTTTTTAAAACATAGCCGCTGGCACCCGCATCCATCATCTTATTGATATAAGCAAGTTGATCATAATGAGAGATGGTGAGGATCTTTAGTGTCGAATTATACCTTAACATTGTCTCAATGACCTCATGGCCGCACATTTCCGGCATCTCGTAATCAATAATGACGACCTGAAAGGGGCTATGGATCACCTTCTTTATTGCCTCTTCACCGCTTTCTGCCTCATCCACTTCGAAACGATAAAACTTATTGGGCGACCGTAGCATTAAATTAATACCCTCTCTTACCATCGGATAATCATCCACAATTAAAACCTGTAAAAGCGGTAGTTCCATTTCTTTGTCATCCATATGCGGTTAGTTTAGCGCGTTAAAAGGAATCGACAGCTTATAGGTAGTCCCTTTCCCGGGAGTGCTGTCAATCGTGATTCTCCCTTGATGAGATTTGACCCTGGAATGCGCGTTTCGCAGCCCATTGCCTGAACCGTATTTATTTAGATCAAATCCCTTTCCATCATCACTTAGCAAAAAGTGCACGTGTTGATGATCATAGTCCCCTTGTATCATGACCTTATCCGCCTTCCCATGTTCAAAAGCATTCGTAACAAATTCCTGGATCACCCTGAAAATATCCACGCCAATCTCCACCGGCAGAAAAGAAAAATCGCAATCCTTATTAACGATCAAATGGATCTTCCCCTGATAGGCAGGCTGATGAGCAAGTTCCTCTAAGGCATGCACCAACCCGAATTTCTTTAATGTGGAAGGCCCCAGGTTAAAGCATATGTCCCGCATTTCAGCGATGGCCTCTGTAATCGCCTTATTTGGAACGGATAGCTTTTCAACCAGTGTTTTATCCTGACAATTCTCCGATAATGCGCCTATATGAAATTTTATAGCCGCCAGTTGCTGGCCAAGACTACCGTAAATCTTATTCACAATATGGTGGCGCTCCTCTTCCTCTGCATCGATCATGGCGCGGATGACAGTATTCTCATCCAGCAGCCTCCGGCTGGTATTCTGCGCTGTAATCAGGATTTTTATTCTCCTTTCAGAAGAATCAGGCAACAGCCCGGTGGAAACGTGCACCGGGACCTGCCCTCCATCGGCGCTCTTGAAAAAGCTATTCATATAGGAAATATCCTGACTAGTCTTCACGTATTTTAACCATGCGGACGAAAACGGCTTGTCCGAGCCGTGCAGGTGGCGTATAGTTTTGCCTAAAAGCTGCTCCCTGGCGTAGCCTAACTGAAGCGTCACTGCCTTATTCAAATCAATTATATTTCCTTTGGAATTCAGAATAAATACCATGTCAGACACCGCGTTGAATATATCATTGAAGTAGTCTTTTAAAATCCTGGTCGATTGCAATTCTTCTCCCAGCATATTGATACCGTTCATCAGGGCATCTATATCATCCTGTTTAGGAGAAATAGGCAATTTACCCGTGAAAATTCCGGCCGCGAACTCGCTAAGCAACCTGCTGATCTTAATAATACGTTTGTCCAAAACCATAGAAGTTTTAAGTCATATGTTGATGTTATTCTCATCCGTCAGTCTCTGGCTTGCGTCCTCCGCGGTAACGATAATTCCTGTTTCCTTTTGAGAAGGTTCAGACAATGGTGTGACGGTCACATGTACCGGTATCTGCCTCCCATCAGCACATGTTAAAAAGTTATCCAGGGAGGAAACCTCCTGACGGTTCTTCACATCTCTCAACCTGAAAGCCGAAATCAAGTCATCTGATCCATGCAGCTTGCTCATGGTCTTTTCAAAACAATCCTCCCGGAGATAACCTAAGTGAGGACCAACCTGCTCATTCACATCTATGATCAGCCGTTCGGCATCCAGAATAAAAACCATTTCAGACAACGCATTGAGCAGTTGGCTTAAGTAATCCCTCGACATCATCGATTTCTGCGTTTTTTCAGCAAATCTGTTGAGGAGGCCCATAATCGCACCTATCTCATCGTCTTTAGGGTATATAGGAAATCTAGCTTCGAAATTCCCGCGAGAGTACTGGCCCTGCAGGTACCTAACGGCGTAAATACCGATGTCCATGATACTATAAGTTTTAAGCCGAGGACGATTGTCCTTCGCGATAATCAGGATATTTATTCTATTGGTACGACATTCAGGCAACAATACAGCGGTTACGCGTACCGGTAGACGGCCCCGTCAGCACTTAAACCACCGTCGAAAACAGGACCTGTACCTTTTCCCTAATCGGACAAGGTATCAGGCAAATTCGGAAAAGGTTTTTAATTCCCATTTCTGGAGGGAAAATACACTTCGACATTCCTTACCATGATGACATCCCCTTCATCCGGGATCACTTCGGGACATGTTCGATGTTAGGTAAACCGCTTCCTGCCGATGACAATTGGTCTGTCTATGTTCAAGCTTCACGCAAAGTTCTTTCCTGTAGGTGGCAATCAGTAGATTGTCATTGAGCTCTAAATGTACATAGGGCGCTCGTTTTACACTTCTCATACGCATTGGATTGGAGCCGCCGTATAAGTAAAAAACATTGGTAAGGTACTCCTTCTTTCTAAAAATCAAAAATCATTGCGTAAAAATATTTTGTATCGTATAAATCACGTATCTCATTACGTCTTAACACCTAACACACTATTTCGCTATTACGTTTAAAAACGTATGTCCTGATACTTATTGAGTTTTCCAAAAAATACGTGTTTGAACGGATGTTTGAAAACTCAAAAATTCCCAACTTGCCAGTGATTTAAGTTATCCTTATGCGGAAAGGAAATTCGCTTATGCAGGGTGCGGGTGACATCATTTCCCAATGGGAAAGCCGCGCCTGCAGGAAAACCTATTTAAAGAAAGCGAATCCTCGGGATTGCAGTGACAGTGGAGTATTTAGGT
>DASULB010000569.1:0-4404 GCA_036278455.1 Chitinophagaceae bacterium
GCGTTTAGCATCGGCTACAATTTCTTTGCTTATTATATGATTCGTGTCCTTCTTAAATTTACGTTCTTTGCCGGAAAGCTTCTTTAATCTTCTTTTGGCTGATTTAGTTCCCACCTTTTGCAGGGCCGCCCTTCTCCCTGCATACCACCGCCTATTCTGTTCTATTTTTTCTCCGGTGTAGTATTTTTCCTCAGAGGTGGTAGCCAGCTGCCTGATGCCAAGATCCACACCGATCATATCGGATATTCCCATCCCCTTTTCTTCCGGAATATCGCAGGCGGCATTCAGATAGAGTTTACCCCTGACCATACAGAGGTCGCTTTCTCCTTTCTGATATTTGAATAGCTCCTTTTGGGATGCTCCCATTACATAAGGAATGGTAAGTCTCCCTGCCACCGTCCATATGCTTACGGTCTGTAAGACATGCTTTATTTCCTTGTCCTTTTTGTAACTGTCCGCTACCTTTGCGATGGCCCTGATCACTATTTGTGCAGACAGCCCTGTGCGGGACCGGATATCATGGTAGCAGCTGTGATGGAGGTTGAACCGGGTGAAGGTTTGCTGCTCAAAGGCGATGGTCGATATCTCATTACAGGCTTTATTCGCCTCCTTCAAGGTTCGCCTGAGCACATATGTTGCTCTGGTGTAGGCTGAAGCTGTATTTGTGCGATCTTGATCATCAAGAGCAAAGGGAGTATCAATAATCATAATAACCCAAAAATATTAGTAGATTTTTGTAAATAATCTGCTAAAGCCTACACCTAAAGGTGTGGGTTTCTCGAACTCCCGGAATGGAGACAATGAATTTAAACTAATTTATTAATTACGTGGTCTCGTGCATCCAAATTCATGAACATGTATGCTTTCTAGCAGGAATTTGCGAATTTCGGGTGATACTACCGAATGATCCTGATCTCTGCGTTTTTTACGGGGGGTACGCTAAAGGTAATACCATTGTCCTTTTTACGGAAGGACAACGGCCGCTCCTTCCCTGCCCTGCCAAGCATGATTTTCCGGGCGTTTGCCCCCGGCAGGCCGATCTCCGTATCATGATCGCAACTTATTTTCAGGTGGTTGCCACTGATGCTCAGATTAGCCGCGCTGTTCACACCCGTTACGTGCAACGAATAACCTTTCCAGGAGAGTTCACCGCCCTTCCCGATATATAAATAAGCGGGCTTGCCGCCCTCCAGGCCGATCACGCCAAAATTTCCGCGGAAGGACCAGTCAGGCTGGCGGAATACCCTTTCCGAATCAAGTGATTGCAACACGATCTGTTGCCCGCCCTTTCGGTTCAGGATCTTTAGCGCCGTATAGATACCGGTTTGGGAATCGTCCAGGAGGCTCACCCGGCTGACGTCATAGCGGTTGACACCGGAAAAAGGCTCGTACACCGCGACAAAGGGGCGTTTCCAGGCCGGCCCCTTTTGGCGGGAGATGAGGACGGGTGTTGGCAGGGCGCGGTAACGAGGACCCGCCGTCCGGGTCCGTGGCGCCTGCGCGGTATAATAAGCACGCTGCTTTTCACCCGGAAGCAATACCTGCATAAAGGTGGGATGTGCCGTATCCTGTCTGAGACTGAACAAGGCGATGATCCCGGTACTGTCCACCCCTGTCGTCCGGTAATTTTTGAGCGCGCTGAAACCCGGCGGATCAAACGGCTTTTTGCTGATGGGAAAATGGGCGGGTACTGTTTTAAGCGGTGCTCTTCCGGCGCTAAAAAGTTGAAGGGTGTCCCCCAGGTTATGGTACAGGTATTCGTTGTCTTTTTTACCGGAGCAGCGATAGATGTCCACATAATAGCCTGTCGTATCGGAAGTGCGGATAATAGCCATGGTCCTTTGCTCCCTGGCGCCGGAGGCCTTGTCGGTGTACCGGGTATCGGTAAAGGAGCAGTAAGGGGAGACGGCGGTGTTCCCCGCCAAGGGCTCCATGGCTGCCAAGAAGAGGTGTCCGATTTGTTTTGCACCTCCTCCTCCGTGGAAATAGGGAACGGAAGCCGAACGGGCATTCACCACAACGGTATTATGGGCCGCCCATTCAGCGTAATAATGGACATGCAGCGGCGCGTCGTAGGTAAGGCCGCTGCCGGGATCGGGACCCATGACGGTCCCTTCACCATAGAGCTCCATTGCCATGCCGTTCGCGTGGTTATGGTTATAAGTCGCCCCCTGCACCGCGTACATCAGCCCATGCAGGCTATCGGTCCCGTTGCGCTGAATAAAACACCGTGCGTAGCGTAGCGCCCCGCTCCGAGGCCATTGGTAAGTCAGATTCTTTGCTGCCGGGATCTGCGGCAAATAGCACAATAGTCCCAGGTAATCAGCAGAGGATCTTTTATAATGGCCCTGGACCATGAGTAAATGCATGGCAGCAGAGAGCTGGTTTAATAATTTGTGCTGGTTGTATTTTTTTGCGATCAGCAGGGCGATCTCCAGGGAAGCCGGACTTTGGGACGGCCTGCTGCCATTATCGCCAAAGGCGGGGTTCTTCAGGTTGGGAAAACAATATTTCAGCATCACATAGGATGCCTGGAAGAGTGCCGGATGTTTTTCAAAGACCGGATAGCCGTTCCTTTCCATCGCCAGCGCCGACACCAACAGATGCCCGATCGCATAATTGTGGTACCCTCCGGTTTCTTTCCAGTGGCCGTCAGGCGTCAGCCATTTCTTTACGAGTGAAGGCAGGGCGAGTTGTCCGCAGGCGCCCCTGATCGTATCCTTATTCAGGTAGAAATTCAGGTAATAATCACGAGCCTTCTTATTATCAATGGATAAGGCGGCAAAGACCATAGGCGGTGTCTGGGCGGCAAACCAATTGTTGTTCCAGAAACCCCTGAAGGTCATGGTGGCGGCAATCTTCTGAAACACCGTGTCATAATAGCGGGTGTCGTAACCTTTCCGACGCAGGAAGTCGTACAGAAAATCATAAGCAAGGATCATCGGTACGGTATGGTCATCCCCCAATGTTTGAATATGCAGAAAGCCCGTTCGGCAGGGACCCGTGATGGGCTGCTGATAAAACGCTCCACGTGCCCACTGGGACAGGATGTCCGAGGCAAATATGCCGTAGGCCTCCTTCCCCGTCAGCCAGTAGATGATGGCAGCCTGGAGCACCAGCGTGTTGATCTCCCCGTTGATGCTTCCTACAAAGCTCTGGGGATCCACCCATGCCCACCGGCCATCGGGCGCCTTGCTTTGCAGGTGCATTTTTTTTGAGGTATCATAAGGAACCAGTTCATCGATGGAAGGCAAGCGGTAAGCGTAGCCGTTCCCGGTAATGGGAGGACGCTTATGCGGAGACACCCTTACGGTGGGGTAAGGCGCGTCACCGCCGTATCCCACAAGTCTGGTTCCCTGTGGGTCGGAATAAAAACGGGTGTACCGTCGTCCCGGAACCCTGTTCATCAGGTAACGGCTCAATATCCATTGAGGGTCTTTTTGATGCCTTTCCACGTAAGGGGTGACGTGCTGCAGTATTTTATCATAAACGGTGCGGGCCCAGGGCTGCTGTTGAATTTTTTTCAGGATCATCTTTTTATCTTCCGGCTTTACCAGGATATGCGGATGTACCTGTTGGCCCTGTGCCGGTAAATGATTACAAAAGATGGAAAAGATAAAGAAGAGGAGCAAAAAGCGAATGTGTCTCATGTACAGGTTAAAGTTAATTTTTTAAGGACCGCCCCTTCAGAGGTTTGTTTACCGGAAAGCCTTCCGTCAACAGGCTCGCCCAGGGCATAAACAGGTTGCTGTCCCCTTCGGGCCGGCTTTTCATCAGTGCAAGGCGCGTATAAGGCATGGTCATGCCCATCCGGTCATGATAATGATGATAGGCACGCTCGTAGACAGGAGCGAATTTACCCCTTCCCTTGGCGGAAATGCTGTCACCAAAAAGCAGCTCCCCGGAAAAGGAAGTATACCGGACATATTTTACATGCCCTCCCAGCATATATTTGGATGTATATTCATATCCTTTGGCCAGCCTGCCGGAATAGGCGGAATACAGATCATACCCCTGCTTCCAGGCTATTTCACAGGCGGTGCTCAGGAACCCGAGGCCCATCTGTACATGGCCCTGGTCCCTTCCGCTTTCCTGGCATTGTCCCCACAAGTTAAAATAATGGTTGATGGCACCGTTCGTTCGTCCTTTCAGGAGGTGTTCATAGGCGCGATCAAAGATATCATGACGGTCGCAAAAGATGCCAATGCACATCATTGTCTGGGAGATCGCGGCATCCCAGTTACCGTTATAGCCGGGCATAAAATCCTTCAGGAGCGGGTACCAGATGTGGAGGATCATGTTTTTAAAGGCTTGCTGGTCCTTTGGACTCCAGCCGCTGTAAGTATACCTGATGATCTCCGCGGCGTTTAAAAACTTGACGCCTGCGATGCCCAGGAGCAGCTT
>DASULB010000570.1:0-20624 GCA_036278455.1 Chitinophagaceae bacterium
GCGCTGTCGTTTTTGATGACCAAACGCTTTGCCCCCCGTTACGGACTCATTTATGGCGCCACGACCGTTGACTGGGGTGATGTGCAGCCCGAGACACCCTGGGGCGTGGTGATGGACAGCAGCAGTCATTTGGCCATTGATATCTACGACAACGCCATGCTGGTCATCGCGCTTAATGATTACCTGACGTTATTTCCCCATCATCGGCGCTGGCAACAGGTTCGCGAAGAGGTCAAACAAAATATCCGGAAATATCTCTGGGATTCCGTACAGCAGAAATTCATACCACACGTTTATTTAAAAGGATCACCCTTCCCGGCCTCTTTTGATGAAAATAAAATAGATTATCACGGCGGCACGGCCGTGGCCATTGCGGCGGGCCTGCTGGACAAAAAAGAGATCCGGGCGGTGAACGCCCGGATGCTGCGGGACGTCAAATTATCAGGCGCACCCTCTATCGGGTTGACGGTTTATCCGCCTTATCCCAAGGGCTATTTTAAAAATAAAGGGATGTATCCTTACGGATACCAGAACGGCGGCGATTGGACATGGTTAGGTGCCCGGATGATCACCGGGCTCGTGCATTATGGGTTTGTTCGGGAAGCCTACCAGGAAATCCAGCCTATGATCAAAAGGGTATTGGCGAACAGGGGCTTTTATGAGTGGTATACCTGTGAAGGAAAACCGGCGGGCTCGGGAAGCTTTCGCGGTGGGGCAGGGGTCCTGTTTACGGCGATTTCGGCCTTGCAGGATTGGGCAGCGGCGCAGACAAGATGAAAAACAGGAAACATGGATGATACAGCATTATCAGACCGAAGTAACTGTGCTTAATACAGAGGTTGTTTGATGGTGGATATTCTATTGATTTAGTTTCGTCATTCTTTTGAGGCCTTCTAAAAAGTAGCGTCGAGATTGTCCAGTCAGGACAATAAAAAGGTCGGCAAGGCGTGCGCATTGCTGAGGTCTTTCTCTTTGAATAAGGTCGATGGGATCCATCCTTGGTATTTTGATGTGCTTATCCTCATAATCCTTAACCAGCGCCGGCAACAAGGCTAGTTCATCGGCCTCAGGCGTATCTTCCACCACCTGGAAAATTTCCGTGACTCGTTTTGCGGCTTTTCTGTAAGCCGCCTCCGTCTTTATTACCTTCCAGTCCATGATTGCCTTTCTTTAAAGTTCAAGATTAATATATCAAATAACCGGATCGAGCCGCCTTGGTGTCTCCACCTTGAATAGAACATCTGATTCTTAGCAAAGGAATTACCATAACCTAATGGATCAAATGGCGCTATCATCACCCCCCAATAGCCGTGACCTATTGATCCTTCCGGCATTTTCCCTGCGCATCCACCACCGCTACGGCTACCATATTGACGATCTGGCGAACCGTGCTGCCCAACTGAAGAATATGCACCGGCTTGTTCAACCCCATGAGTATGGGGCCAATGGTATCAAATCCTGCCACTTCCATCAGCAGATTATAGGCGATGTTGCCGGCTGACAGGTTTGGAAAGATCAGGGTGTTGACACCACCTTCTGTCAGCGTGCTAAAGGGGTAGTTGTCCCGCAGGATCTCGTTGTTGAAAGCCAGGGAAGCCTGAATTTCACCATCCACAACGAGGTGCGGCGCCCGCTGTTTAACCAGCTGCACGGCGTCCCGTACGAGCTGCGCTTCGGGCGTGGGGCTGGAGCCGAAATTGGAATAGGACAACATGGCGATACGTGGTGTGATATTAAACTGCCCGACCTCCTTGGCCGTCAGCAGCGTAATATCGGCCAGCTCTTCGACTGTGGGATTGAAATTCACCGTGGTATCCGCCAGAAACAAGGGTCCCTGTTTAGTGAGGGTAATGTACATGCCCGCCACCCGCTTTACGCCGGTTTCCATCCCGATAATCTGCAGCGCCGGGCGTATGGTGTCCGGGTATTTGCGTGTAAGCCCGGAAATGAGCGCATCCGCCTGACCGGTTTCCACCATCATGCAGCCAAAATAATTCCTGTCACGCATGATCTTCTGCGCTTCATACAGGTTAAAGCCCCTGCGCTGGCGTTTTTCAAAGAACCATGCCCCAAATTCTTTTCTTCTGCCATGCATCTCGTCTGAACGTGGGTCGAGGATCTCCACGTCATTCATCTCCAGGGAGTTTTCTTCCAGCAGCCGCCTGATCTTTTTCTCCTCGCCAAGTAATATGGGGATGGCCAGTCCTTCATCCCTCGCCACCTGAGCGGCCTTCAATACTTTAATGTTGTCAGCTTCGGCAAAGACCACCCGTCTGGGATCCTTCCTGGCTTTGTTGCCGATGGCGCGTATCAGTTGATTGCCCAGACCCAGGCGGTTCTCCAGTTCCTGCGTATAAGATTCCCAGTCTGTGATGGGTTTTTGCGCGATGCCGCTCTCCATGGCGGCGCGGGCCACGGCGGGTGCCACGATACTTAAAAGCCGGGGATCCAAAGGTTTCGGGATGATGTAATTAGGGCCGAAAACGATGGTCTTCTCTCCATAGGCCATGTTCACCATATCGGGTACGGGCAGCTTGGCCAGTGCGGCCAGCGCGTGCACAGATGCCAGCTTCATGGCCTCGTTGATGCTGGTGGCACGTACGTCCAGGGCGCCGCGGAAGATGTAGGGGAAGCCCAGCACATTATTGACCTGGTTGGGAAAATCGGAGCGTCCGGTGGCCATGATCACGTCAGGACGTGCTTCGGTAGCCGCTTCATAAGAGATTTCCGGATCGGGATTGGCCATGGCAAAGACAATGGGACTTTTCGCCATGCTTTTGACCATATCCTGGGAAACGACGTTGCCGGCGCTGAGGCCGATAAAGACATCCGCTCCCTTCATGGCTTCCTCCATCGTCTTTATCCTGGTGCTGATTGCGAAAGGCTTTTTCAGCGTGTCGAGGTCTTTCCTGTCCTTGGTAATGGCGCCTTCCCTGTCAAACATCAGGATCTTATCCGGCGATGCCCCCAGGGCGATGTATAAACGTACACAGGACATGGCGGCGGCGCCGGCGCCGCTGACCACGAAATGAACATCGGTAATATTCTTTTCAACAACCTCCAGTGCATTGAGCAGGGCTGCTGCGGAGATAATGGCGGTACCGTGCTGATCATCGTGCATGACCGGTATATGGAGCTCCTTTCTCAGTTTTTCTTCGATGGCGAAACATTCGGGGCTTTTGATGTCTTCCAGGTTGATGCCGCCGAAAGTGGGCTCCAGTGCCTTGACCACCCTTACAAATTCGTCCACATCCAGAGTATTGAGTTCGATGTCAAAAACATCGATGTCGGCGAATATCTTGAAAAGTACCCCCTTGCCTTCCATGACGGGCTTGCCTGCTTCCGGCCCGATATTGCCGAGACCGAGCACCGCGGTTCCATTGGTGACCACCGCCACCAGATTGCCCTTGGCTGTATATTTATAGACATCTTCGGGGTTCTTATGAATGGCCATGCAGGGTACCGCCACGCCTGGTGAATAGGCTAAGGAAAGATCCCATTGGGATTTGGTGTTTTTAGTGGGAACGACTTCTATTTTGCCTGGTCTTCCCAGAGAATGATAATCCAGGGCATCTTGCGGGTTTATTTTTCTTGCCATGATAGGTCTATGTTGATGCTGCAATATACGAACAGTTGGTCAATAGGCCTATGGGCCCAGTATTCGCACAACAAATCAGCGTAATCTATTTCTAATCCATACATATTTCAGTTGCGATTGCTGAATGTCACTTCCCGCCCCGGACAAGCAAATGAAACAATATTGAACATCCACTCTTTTGTCATATTTCCATGAATTTGAATGAAAGTGCTTGTAAGATTATGAAACGGTAGGCCTGCTTATCAATGAAGTTAAAACTGACACCGGATTAAAGATTAGAGCCAGATCGGATTTAAATAAGTATTTACAAAGAAAGATCCTGCCAAATGAAGAGTTCAAACAATTGGAGATTAAAAAGCATAAATTTCATGCAGAGAGGTACCATACCTTTTATTCAATCGCACCGCCAGGTCTTCTGTTATTTTTGGCGAAACATTCGCCTCGCCTTAATGGGGGACTAATAAGTAATCATTATTTATTTTCGTATAAAATCGTTATATAAAAATAAAAAGTCAATATTTTTTTGGAATAAGTTTGGTTCTTTTAAAAAGGAGAATTATATTTGTCCGTGCAATCGTTTGTTGTGTTCTACAATCGTTTACGATATCTGCAATCCGTTACGAGAAAAAAAAATCTTCATCTTGTTTTCAAATTAGGCCTCAAAATTCCCCTTATCAATTTCCGGAACCGGTGAATTCAAATCTAATGCCTATGAATGGGGAGATCAAAAAAGAGATGGGATTACCCTGAAATATACAATATCCGACGGCCAGCATTCATACGCCGCAAACGATGTGTTCATCATCCGGGACAGGGGGATTGTTATGCAGGTTTATCACCCTGTTAAGTATTAATGAATAAAGAATATGAAATGTTTACGAATAATAAATGGCATAACAAGAGGTTTATTAGGTGCCGTTATCCTTAATTTTTGTATAACCCATGTTTCAGCGCAGCGAAATTGGCTGGGGAATAGCACATCTCTTTCTCAACTTAAGTCATACCTGGGATCAGTTGATAACTGGCGTCATGCAGAAAAGGCACAGCTGATGGCGGACATTCAGGCAATACCCCAAAAGGTAAAGCGGCATTTGATACAAAACGGAAATCATTACCTGAATTATAGCTGGCCTGCTTTACCGGCTACGCAGATGCTGGAATATGAGCAGAATGGTAACCGCTCGGATTATGAAGGATCATTGGGAAAGCGCCGAGGGGCATTAAGCGCTTTAGTCATCGCTGAATTAGTGGAAGGGAAAGGAAGGTTTATTCCCCAGATTATCAATGGTATCTGGGCTACCTGCGAGGAAAGTACCTGGGCATTGCCGGCCCATCTTTATCTACAGAAAAAATACACTCCTTTGCCCAATCCGCGTGAAAACATCATTGACCTCGGTGACGGTATGACGACAGCATTAATATCATGGACTTATTTTCTTTTGCATGATCAGTTGGATAGTGTTGCTTCAGTTTTGCCTGAACGGGTCGAGTACGAGCTGGAAAGAAGGGTTATCTCCCCCTATTTACAAAGAAATGATTTTTGGTGGATGGGGTTTCACGGCCAAAAAGTAAATAACTGGAATCCCTGGGTGAACGGGAATGTTCTATTAACCGCATTATTGACGGAAAAAAGCATAAACAGGTTAGATTCTGTGGTTTATAAGACCATGCGCAGCGTTGATTTTTTTATTAATCGATATCCGCCCGATGGTGGCTGTGATGAAGGCCCTTCTTACTGGAGTGTTGCCGGGGGATCGTTGATTGCGTACCTTAACCTGTTAAAAGGTGCTACATCTGGTAAAATTGATTTAACCGACCATCCCTTAATTTGTAATATGGGCCGGTACATATACAGGATGAATATTGACAAGGATTACTTTGTGGATTTTGCAGATTCACATCCGCAACTAACCCCGGATTTAGTGTCTGTTTTTGAATTCGGCAAGGCCTGCGATAACGATACGTTGAAACAGTTTGCTGCTTATTTTGCTAAAAATAAGGGAAGTGCGGCAGATTATTTTTTGCATACTGAAAATAACTTGCAACGTTTTGTGAATTATTCGAAGGTATATGAGGAGATATCTGCTGTATCACCATCAGAGCCTTTGGGCAAGCGATCCTGGCTTCCTTATTTGCAGGTTCTTACTATCCGAAGTCACTCCGGCACTGCTAAGGGATTATTTTTAGCTGCAAAGGGAGGAACAAATAATGAAAGCCATAATCATAATGATGTAGGTAATTTTATTATTTATGTAAATGGCAAACCGGCTCTTATTGATATTGGAGTAGGAACCTATACTAAAGAAACTTTTAGCAAAAACCGCTATAAAATATTTACTATGCAATCCGCCTGGCATAATTTACCCACCATTAATGGGGTCATGCAACATGCCGGCGGACAATATAAAGCAGAAGATGTAAATCTTCACCGTGATCGTAAGGGAACATATCTATCCATGGATATAGCGGGTGCCTATCCCAAGGAAGCAGACGTAAAGTCATGGAAACGCTTGTTGTCATTCAATGGGGAAAGCATTACCTTACAGGAAAAATATGAATTAACTGCTTATAAACAACCGTTTACCTTATCGCTGATTACTCCCTTAAGCGTAAAGGTAGAAGGCGATTTTATTGTCTTGAAAAATACAGATTCACAACATGGTTTAAAAATCCGTTTTGATCCTAAGCGGTTTCAGGTAAAAATAGAGCATAAACAGCTTAAAGATCCGAAATTACTCCATGAGTGGCATGGCTCCTTGAAACGGATTCTGCTAATCGACAAGACAGATAAGCCAAAGGGGAATTATAAAATTGATTTTCTCCTTTTATAGGGTTTAAGTTTTTATAAACTTATCAAATTAAATTTTGGAATATGAAACCTAAAATCAGTTGTTTGGTCACTGCTTGTTTATTAACGTGCATTCTAATAGCTTCTATGGCACAATTTAGTTTTGCTGTAACGACGGGTCAAAAAATCAATAAGGATACCGCAATCTTCCATGATTCTGTCACGACTCGGTATCTGAGGAAACATCTTAGAAGAAATACGCCAAGACTTGTTCTGACACCGGCTATTATAAAACAGCTGAGAAATGAACTGGATACCAGCCGGGTTCTCCAAAAAATGTTTGAGGCAATAAAGACAAATGCGCAACAGATCATGAAGGAACCCTTGCTTAAACATAAGAAGATTGGGAAAAGGCTATTGGCGGTTTCCAGGGAGATGCTTTACAGGATGAATGTTCTTGGAATAATTTATGTTGTTGATAGAGATCCCAGGATTTTAAGTAGGATCAACCGGGAAGTTGTTGATGTGTGTGATTTTAAGGACTGGAATCCTTCTCATTTTTTAGATGTGGCAGAAATGTCTATGGCTGTATCAATTGCAGTTGACTGGACTGACGGGAACTTACCAGGGTCAACGATAAAGCTTGCCAAAACAGCTTTAATTGATAAAGGGATAAAACCCAGTTATGGGAAGAACATGTGGTGGATAAACGGAACCAATAACTGGAACCAGGTATGCAACGGAGGCATGATCGCTGCTTCTCTTACCATTGCAGATATAGATCCTGAACTGGCAACAAAAACTATCAACCGTTCTTTGAAAGGAATGCCTTATGCTTTAAGAGAATACGCCCCTGATGGCATTTACCCTGAAGGTCCGACCTACTGGCAATACGGGACTACCTTCTCCGCACTCACTTCATCAATGTTGGAGAGCGCTTTAGGCAGTGATTTCGGGCTTTCTGAATACCATCCGTTCATGGAAAGCGCCGACTTTTATTTATTGAGCATAGCACCTTCAGGCGACTATTATAATTATTCAGATTGCGGTCTTAGCAGGAGTGACAATGGAGATATCACTTTAGCCTGGTTTGCGCAAAAAACAGGGAATGAAAATTACTTTCAACAAGAAAGGTTCCTGGAATATCCGGAAAATAAAGGAAAACTGTCGAGATTCGCAGGCGCGGCTCTTATATGGGTTTCCGAGTTTGAAGGTAAAAAAAAGACAACCGGGCATCAGCTACCATCGGAATGGAAAGGGGATGGCCCGGAACCTGTGGTTTTCTTCAGGGGAGGGAGCAGCGACCCGGGGCACTATTATTTTGCAGCAAAAGGCGGCCAGGCAAATCATAGCCATGGCAATATGGATGCCGGGTCCTTTATCTTTGAATTAGACGGAGTCCGTTGGGTGATAGACCCCGGAACGCAAAGTTATTATGATGTAGAAAAGACAGGTTTTGATCTCTGGGGAATGTGCCAGCAGTGTGATCGCTGGAAATTGCTGACAAAAAATAATTACGGTCATAGTACTCTTACGGTCAATGAAAAGCCATTTAATGTGAATGGTTTTGTGAAGATTATTGATTTTAAGAAGGGTGCCAACCCTGAAGTGACCTTTGGGATGACCCCTCTTTATGATAATAACTTAAAAAATGCCACACGAAAGTTTGTCAGGGAGAATAATCATTCACTTTTAATAGAAGATAAGTTTGAAACGACAGATTCAACCAAACAAATTACCTGGCAATTAATGACGACGGCAAAAGTTGAACTTACGAAGCATGGCGCTATCCTGCATAAAGACGGTAAACAATTAAAACTCGATGTTCTTTCTCCCGGAAATGTTCAGGCCTCTGTAATTGCTTTGGATCCGCCCTCTTTAAAGATTGATAAAAAGATGGAAGATCTGACACGTGTTGAATTACGTATTCCTGCTTATATTTTCCCGAACGGAGAAGGTTTAATTAAGGTGCGTTTGTCTGGCATGGGGAAATAAATTCTCAATGATTCTTTTCTTTTAAATAAAATATTGATACTAAAAGAAAAATGACATGTTAAAAAGATGCAGGTTGCGTTTATTTTTGCTTTGTTTCATTCTATTATCAGGTACTTCTGTAATTTCAGTTGATGCCCAGGTGATTAATTCGGCAGATGCTGCACTTATAATCGGGCATTTACAGGAGCTTATTATATCGTCTGGTTCCCCCGATTCAGGCAGGGTACAGGACTTATTACATTCCATGCGGCCAGACGGAAGCTGGGAAAATATAGATTACAAAAGTGTGCGTATATCACAGTGGCAAGCTCTATCTCATCTCGCTTGCGTGTTATCTATGGTTAAAAATTATGTAGACAAACGATCCTCATTTTACAAAAATGGAAAACTAAATTCTGCTATCCACAGATCATTGGACTTTTGGCTGGATCATAATTTTACCAGTCAAAATTGGTGGTACAATGATATTGGCGTACCGAATACACTTACTGATGTACTGATATTATTTGATAATGACATGACAAAGGAAGAACTTTTGAGCGCATTGAACCAGATGAGAGGTTCCTACATTGATCAGACAGGCCAAAACCGTGTATGGCGCGCAGAGATCCAGTTGAAAATCGGATTGTTGGAATACGGAAAAGGAGGGACTAACCTTTTAGGATCTCCCCCGGAACGTATTCAAAAGTCCATTGATATTTTAAAGCAGGAAGTTGTTGTCAGAGCGCAGGAGGGAATTCAGCCTGACTGGAGTTTTCATCAGCATGGTGTGCAGCAGCAATTTGGCAATTACGGATTAGCTTTTGCTTCTACCCAGGCCGAATGGGCATGGATATTAAGGGGAACAGCTTTTCAGTATGATAAGGAAAAGATGGCCATCCTGAGAAATTACATCCTTAAAGGACTGAGCCGGGTAGTATGGGAAGGGAGTATGGATATTAGTGGTGCAGGCAGGCAGTTATTTCCTAATTCCTTGATTAGCAAAGGGGAATCCGTTCTCCGTGTATTACAGTTGATGGTCAGGGCGGATCCTGCACATGCGTCTGCTTATAATCAGGTTATCGCATTTAACAAGGGGGAGAGCCCCAATCCTGGCTTCTTAAAAGGCAATACCAATTTTTGGAGGTCCGACCTTATGGTGGATCGCTCAGACAGAGGTTATATGTCTGTCAGGATGTGCTCTAAGAAGATCCAAAGTACAGAATCCGGAAATGGAGAGAATATGCTGGGAAATCATCTTTCTGATGGTGCCACATTTATCTATCAAACCGGGCGGGAATATCAGGATATTTTTCCTGTATGGAATTGGCATCGTATACCGGGAGTAACCAGCTATGTACAAACTAAGTTGCTTCCGCTGAGTTGGGGTGGATTGCACAATGGAAGTAATTCTGTTGGCGGCGTTTCAGATTCAACTTGTGGGATAGCCTCTATGCTTTTCAATCGCGATGGACTTACAGCGCATAAATCGTGGTTTTTCGGACCTCGGGGCCTGGTTTGCCTGGGCGCGGGTATACATAGTAGCAAGAATACTAATGTTTCCACTACAGTGAACCAATGCCTTCTTGCGGGTAATGTTATGGTGCAAACAAACAGACGAGAATTAACTATTAGTGGGGGGCATCAATTAGACAGCCGGCGTATTGAGTGGGTCCGGCATGACCATGTAGGCTATGTTTTCTTACAAAATGAAAACGTCCATGTCAGTGCTGATAATCAACAGGGTGATTGGGCACGTGTTTTCCTTAGAGGGAGTAAAAAACAGGTTTCTCGAAAAGTGTTTAATCTTTGGATTGATCATGGCGATCAGCCTCATGATCAATCTTACGCTTATTTGATTTTACCTGATATTAGCACTAAGTTGCTTGCTTCTTTTATTCGCCATCCATCCCTGAAAATCCTGCAAAATGATACTACGCTGCAGGCCGTTCAGTACCCTGCTACAAACCTCACCCAGGCGGTTTTTTACCAGGCAGGAGAAATCAGCCTTAACAAGAATACCATTCTTCAGACAAATGCCGCCTGTATGCTAATGGTAAGGCAATTCAAAGGAAAGTTAAAATTAACTGTTGCTGTTCCACCTGAACTGGGAAAGAAAATAATTTTGTCTTTAAATGGGCATTATACTGGGAGAAACTGTAGTTATGATCCTGGTAAGGATCAAACAGAAGTGATATTCAATCTTCCGGATGGTATTTATGCCGGTCAAAGCGTGACAGGACTGCTTACGTTATTATAAATAGGTTTTTATTTTCTCACCCGTAGTAAAAAGATATCTTAAGACCTTTCACAAGCAATAGTCGAATGATGTTTAAACACCACTCTATAACAACTTTTTTAATGGCGATTGTGCTATTTACAGGTATCTCCTCTTCTGAGGAGCCAATGACGAAAGAGGATAAAAAGGTTATAAGACAGGATTCGGTTCCTACTGATCTGAACGCTTTGAATAAGGAATATCCTGAACGGGTACACAATCTTTTTGAGCGTTTAAATATGAATTATCCGGGGCTTGAGAAGGTTAAACAATTTGTTGTGCAAAACAAGTGGGTGGAAGCATGCAGCGCGCTTATTGATTATTACAAAAATAAAAATAATGATCATAGCCTATGGCTTAAGAACAAAAATTCTAAAGACTTTCAAAATGAAATAGTCATAGCAAATAATGTAATCAATGATATTTTTACATTTCAGGAAGTTACCGGGCATCAGGATACGCTTGAAAATGGGCAGCTGAACTGGTATTATACAGGGCCCAGGAATGATAAGGAGTGGGGATATTTTTTAAATCGGCAAGGTTATTTTAATGATCTATTGGATGCTTACAAGAGTTCAGGAAATTCGGTGTATGCTAAGAAATTCGACGATCTTATCTGCAATTGGGTACTCATTAATCCGTTGCCAACGAAAAAGGTTTCAACGGTAACATGGCGGGAATTGGAAGTGGGCTTAAGATTGACTGGTGATCATTGGCCACGTGCTTTTTATGGTTTTCAACCCTCCTCTGCGTTTTCTGACGTTGGTCGTATCCTAATGCTTTCCAGCGTTCCCGAACAGGCAAATTATCTTATGCATTATCATCGGATGCATTCAAACTGGGCTGCAATGGAGCTTAATGGATTGGCCTCCGCTGCATTTTACTGGCCTGAATTTAACCATGCTCCGCTTTGGCTTAAGCATGCTACAACGAAAATGGAAGTAGAATTGGCATATGAGGTTTATCCGGGTGGCGTTCAAAATGAATTGACAAGTCATTACCATGAGGTTGCGTTGAGAAACTTTGAAGAATTTTCAACCCTGTGTATGAAAAACGGCCATAAGCTGCCGGAAGTGTTTCGAAAGACAATAGAAAAAATGTATAATTATTTGGCTTACACTATCCGGCCTGATGGATTTGGGTTGCTGAATAATGACTCTAATCTGGATTATACGCGCGATGAAATACTGAAAGCAGCAAAGAAATTCGACCGGCTGGATTGGAAGTTTATAGCCACCAATGGTGGCGAAGGGAGGAAACCTGCAAGAGAGCCTTCGGTATTTTTCCCATGGGCCGGACAGATGATTATGCGGAATGGTTGGGGAAGCCAGGATGAGTGGGCTTTCTTTGATGTTGGTCCATGGGGGAACGCACATCAACACAATGATAAACTTCATCTATCTGTGTCCGCTTTTGGGCATGACTGGCTTGTTGATGCAGGGAGGTACTATTATAAAAGGGATAAATGGCGCAAATACTTTCTTTCTTCCTCATCGCATAATGTAATTCTGATAGATGGAGAAGGTCAAAGGCCCTATCAAAAACTTGCAAATTCTCCGAAATCTAATAATTTTAGCATTCAAAAAAATATTAATTTTAGCATGGGGTCTTATACGAGCGGATTTGGGTCGGATTGGTGGGAGGGGGATAAGACTGCTGGTCAGGTTATTGCAGCAAAACATACCCGCGCAGTTATTTACTTGTATAATAAATATTGGGTTGTTCTCGATCATATATCAACCCCAAAGGGAAGAACTATTGAGCCTTTATGGCATTTTGGCCCCGAATGTAAAGTTAAAATAGATGGGAAATCCGTTCTGGCCACCGATTCAAATAATGCTACCTTACAGATTATCCCTTCATCCCCGTCACGATGGCAGACTAATCTTCTAAAAGGACAGGAATTTCCAATTATTCAAGGCTGGTATAGTAAAACTTACAATGAAAAAGTCCCCAATTATTGTGTTGAATACCAAACAACAAGTATGGATACGGCAACTACTTTTGCATGGGTTATATATCCTTCTGAAACGGGAAAACAAAATATAAAAATCAAAGTACTGAGTACACCTCCCGGTACCTGCCGGATGAATATATCCATTCCTGGTCGGCCTTCAGTTGAAGTTGTTGTACGATTTTATGGAGATGAAGAAGTCCCATTGTCTTCTGGTTTATTCCTGGATGGTAAATGTGCTGTGTTAGCAAAAAATAATCCCCCTGTTGTGGCTTGCGGCGTGATAAGAAATGAAAATGGGAAAGCCATTGTTACTGACACATCACATTTAACACTACCCATTAAATGATATTATAAATTGGCATGATGATATGTCAGATACAACGATGCTACACGCATTGTTACGAACAACCTCGGGGGGGCAGGCGACTTAGTTAATGAAGAGTATGCTGGATTGTCCTTCCCGTCTCATACCATGAATGGGGGTTTTCCGTTACCGTGTCGCGCTTTAACCCCGTATAACACTCACCGTCTGTGCACTCCCATTTTAATTGGATGGCTGCTTATAAATGGCGCTTTCACCTGCATTTTATCCCCAAAAGGGGTTAAAAGCAAGGGGTGGAGAGTCTTTTGATTACAAGGGGAAAGAGGAAATTACTCTTTCGGGAGCCGTGTTTATAAGTTTGTCAGAAAACTATTTGGTTGGTATATTTCTGACCGATTGAAGAACCACAATAATTTGGCTCCTGTCCAGGCTCAAAAGGCAAGGATCATTTCTGTCATCCAGTGGCAATTATTTGCAGGGATTCCTGAGGGAGGCAGCAGAAACCCTGCAAGTTGTAGCAGGCGGATGGAAAATTTATTTATTTTTACATCAAAATACCCTTATGATACAGCGTATTCAGACTGTTTACTTGCTATTGGCGGCCATATTAGGCGCCGTGATCAGCTTTTATAATCCTAACTTGTGGCGTGCAAAGCTGGTTAATAATGCCTACCAGTATTTTACAGGACAGAGCAGTTACCTGTATTTCGCGTTGATGATGATCATTATCTTGCTGGCGGTGGTTTGTATTTTCTTATTTAGAAAGCGGAAACTGCAATTCAGATTAACGGTCCTCAATATCATTTTGTCGCTTGGTATTATCGCCCTTCAGTATTTCAAGATCAATACAGAGGCCTTAAAGCTCCAGGGTACCCATCTGCTGGCCTCCTCCACTTATCTCCCTGCGGCTTTTTTGCCCATTGTCATCGTGGTGCTGCTATTTTTGGCAGCCAGGGGTATCTATAAAGATGAGCGGCTGGTGAAGTCGCTGAATCGGCTAAGATAGCCGTAAAGCGATGATGCTGGCCATTGAAAGCCGGTGAATTAATTTTCAGATCAGAATAAAACTTATTTTCATTTATTTTCGCACAAAAATATAATTATGTCGAACAATCTGTTGCAAGGTAAGAAGGGAATCATATTCGGTGCGCTGGACGAGCGTTCCATGGCCTGGAAGGTGGCTGAGCGTGTAGTGGAGGAAGGGGCTACCATCACCCTGAGCAACGCCCCCTTTGCCATGCGCATGGGGAAGGTCCATGATCTGGCCAAAGCGTGTAATACTGAAGTGATCGCTGCCGACGCCACTTCCGAAAGTGATCTCGAAAACCTGTTTACCCAATCGATGGACAAACTGGGAGGAAAACTGGATTTTGTCCTGCATTCCATCGGCATGTCGCCCAATATGCGCAAGAAAGTACCCTATACGGAGACCAACTACGCTAATTTTCAAAAGACGCTGGATATTTCCGCATTGTCGTTTCATAAAGTATTGCAATCGGCCATGAAACTCGACGCCCTGAATGAATGGGCTTCTGTGGTCGGCCTCAGCTTTATTGCCGCGCAACGCACCTTCCCGGGCTATAATGACATGGCGGATGCCAAGGCGCTGCTGGAGAGCATCACCCGCAGCTTTGGGTACTATTATGGTAATAAAAAGAAAGTCCGTGTCAATACGGTGTCCCAGTCGCCTACGGTTACCACGGCGGGCAGCGGGGTACAGGGATTTGACGCCTTCTATCATTATGCAGAGAAAATCAGCCCGCTGGGAAACGCGGACGCTGCCGCCTGCGCAGACTTCTGTGTGGCCCTTTTCTCCGATCTTACCCGCATGGTGACCATGCAGAACCTCTTTCATGACGGTGGCTTTTCCACCACGGGCGTCAGCCAGGCCATCATTGAGGACCTGTTTGGCCCTGAAGCCTGAAAATAGCCGGTTTGCTGTTAATATAAATCATAAAGCCGTCCCAAGCATAGCTGGGACGGCTTTATCGCATATGATGACCCCTGAGAGGTATTGCTTCCGCGTTAATATTCGTCTTCGTTGAAGAAGAAATCCTCCCTGGAGGGATAATCAGGCCAAATGTCTTCGATTCCTTCAAACATTTCGCCCTCATCTTCCAACTCCTGCAGATTCTCCACCACCTCGATAGGGGCTCCCGAGCGGATCGCATAATCTATCAGTTCATCTTTTGCCGCAGGCCAGGGTGCATCTTCGAGATAGGAGGCCAGTTCTAATGTCCAGAACATAAATAAAAGGCTTTAAAATTTCCGCAAAAGTAGAATTTAATTTGAAAAAAACAACTTTTGCATGATTAACGGGGAATTATGTTTCTTTACACCATGTTAAAGGCTGAAAATGTAAGCAAAAATTATGCTGGATTGAAGGTCCTGAAAGGCGTGGATCTGGAGGTCCAAAAGGGAGAGATTGTCAGTATAGTGGGGTCTTCCGGTGCCGGGAAAAGCACGTTGCTGCATATCCTGGGCACTTTGGACACGCCGGGTGGCGGGGAGGTATGGCTGAATGAAAAGAGAACTTCGGTGTTGAAAGGCAAGCAGCTGTCGGATTTCCGCAACCGCCATATTGGCTTCGTTTTTCAGTTCCACCACCTGCTGCCTGAATTTACGGCCATGGAGAACATCTGCATTCCCGGTCTCATCCGGGGTGAGCGGAGCAAAAAGGAGATACGCCAGCGGGCAGCGGCCCTGTTGGAGACGCTCAATTTATCAGAACGTCTGGAACATAAGCCGGGAGCACTTTCGGGGGGTGAACAACAGCGTGTAGCCGTCGCAAGGGCCCTGATCAACCAGCCTGACATCGTCTTTGCCGATGAACCTACCGGTAACCTGGATTCGGTGAACGCCCGGGAACTCCACCAATTGTTTTACAAACTAAGGGATCAGTTCTCCCAGACATTCGTCATCGTTACGCACAACGAGGATTTAGCCAAATTAAGCGATCGTCAGCTCTTGATGAAGGACGGGAAGATTATATAAGGATGAAAAGGAAAAATCGCTCCACCGCGCGATGAGACCGCTTTAACGGCATTATTCTTCCTCCCTCGGTTCCTCCCGGACGGATTCCGCTTTATTCTTTGTTTCCGGTCTTATTTCCGGGCTTTCCAGGGAATTTCCTCCACACCAAGGCTATGAGAAGTACGGCGGGCCAGCATGAACAGGTAGTCGCTCAGCCGGTTAAGATAGGGGATGACCAGCGGCCCGACAGTTTCACCCTGTTCCGTCATGGAAACGCACAACCGCTCTGCGCGGCGGCAGATGCAGCGGGCGACATGACAAACGGATACCGCCGGATCACCGCCCGGAAGGATAAAGGAGCGCATGGGCGGCACTTTCCTGTCTATCTCATCAATGGCTTTCTCCAGCAGGGTAATATCCTCCGAAAGGAGGTCCGGGAGGCTCATTTTGACATCTTTGTCGGGGTCAGTGGCCAGAGAGGAGCCGATAGTGAAAAGCCGGTCCTGGATCTCCCGCAGGAGGCTGATCACCGTTTCTTCCTGCTGATAATCGGCTGCCCAGCCCAGGTAGGAGTTTAATTCATCCACGGTGCCATAGGCTTCGATGCGCAGACTGCTTTTGGACACCCTGGTCCCGCCGATAAGCGAGGTCTTTCCTGCGTCTCCTGTTTTGGTATAGATCCTGAAGGCCATGATTAAAAAGTTATGTGGTCACAAATGCCTGGCGGGATGCTTGCCTTATCGTCCGGTTGCTGCCGGATACCTTTACCGGGTCGGCTCCTCCACCCCCGCAGCGATCGCTGCTGTCTTTACATTCGACAGGATGGGAGGTTTTTTGTTCTCGATGCTATTGTTTATCCCTGCTTACCACTATCCCAGCTTACCGCTCACGGTTTCTTTCCTTTGATTGATCCGGTCGCTTTCGATCACGCCGTCAAGCAGCCGCACGATGCGTTTGGCATGTTCGGCAATATCTTCCTCGTGGGTCACCAGCACCACGGTATTTCCCGATGTATGGATCTGGTTAAACATCTCCATGATCTCCTCCGATGTTTTGGAGTCCAGGTTCCCCGTGGGCTCATCCGCCAGGATAATGGAAGGATTATTGATGAGTGCCCGGGCGACGGCTACCCGCTGGCACTGGCCGCCGGATAATTCATTGGGGCGGTGTTTCGCCCGGTCGCCGAGACCCACCCGATCCAGCATTTCCCTGGCCCGTTCCTCTCTTTCCCTTTTAGAGATACCCGCGTATATGAGGGGGATACCCACATTCTCCAGGGCGTTTAGCCGTGGCATCAGGTTGAATTGCTGAAAGACAAAACCGATCTCCTTATTTCTCACATCCGCCAGTTCATTATCTTCCATTTTACTTACATCCTGCCCGTTGAGGATGTAATTCCCTGATGTGGGCGTGTCAAGACACCCCAGTATATTCATGAGGGTGGATTTTCCCGATCCCGAAGGTCCCATGAGGGCTACGTATTCATTAGGATCTATCGCCAGCGCGATGCCTTTGAGTACGGGCAGTTCATTTTTCCCGAGATAATAGCTTTTGCGGATGTCCTGCAAATGAATAATAGGATCCATAATTATTTTTTAGCCACTGGTGATTGAATTTGCGGGATGCAGGTAATCAAACCTTTCACCGGTTTTACCATTGCCTTGGTCATGGTTGCCACTGGTTAATATGGATCAAAGATAATACATCACGGGAAACTTGACCAAATTATGGCAGCAAGGCGGATTTGCCGCATTATGGGCACCGAACCGGCCGCTGACGCTCCGGCATCCTGAAATGAGGGATAGATTTTCCCGGTAAAGAGCCGTGATCTTGTTAAATTTGCCGCCTATGGAAAAAGAGATCGTCGTCAGTGGCATTCGGCCTACCGGGTTTTTACATTTGGGGAACTACTATGGAGCCATCCGCAATTTTGTGCAGATGCAGGAGGATTACCAGTGTTTTATTTTTGTGGCAGACCTTCATTCGCTTACCACGCATCCCGAGCCGGGCCACCTGAAAAGAGATGTTTTCCGGGTGATCGCGGAAAACATCGCCTCGGGGCTGGACCCCGACAAAGTAGTTTTATACACGCAGAGCGATGTACCCCAGACATCGGAGCTGTACCTGCTTTTGAATATGCTCGCCTATAAGGGAGAACTGGAAAAGGTGCCTACTTTCAAGGAGAAGATCCGTCAGCATAAGGATAATATCAACGCGGGGCTATTGACCTATCCGGTGTTAATGGCGGCCGACATTTTGTTACACCGGGCAGTGAAGGTGCCGGTGGGGCTGGATCAAAAGCAACATCTCGAGATGGCCCGCAATTTCGCCAACCGTTTCAATACCCGGTACGGCGATCTGTTTCCGGAACCTGAGGCGTTTAATTACGGCGGTGAATTGCTGAAGATCGGCAGCCTGGACGGTGAGGGTAAAATGAGCAAGAGCAAAAACGAGATGGCTACCATTTACCTCGCCGACTCAGATGAGGTCATCCGCAAGAAGATCAAAAAGGCGACCACCGACAAGGGGCCGGATAAACCCGGCACGGTCAAACCGGATTACATCGAAAACCTGTACACGCTGATGAGACTGGTATCCACGCCGGAGATGGTGAAACATTTTGAGGAAGCCTACGATCAGTGTACCATTCGCTATGGTGATATGAAAAAAGAGCTTGCTGAGGACATGATCCGGTTCATCACGCCCATCCGCGATAAGGCGGAGCAGTTACAGGGGGATACCGCCAGGCTGCAACGCCTGATTGCCAGGGGGGCCGAACAGGCAAGGGATTCCGCCTCCAAAACCGTGGCGCAGGCTAAAACGCTGATGGGATTGCATTATTATTAGGTACCGGTACCGGGATGTATCCAGTGTGATGTTTCCAATCGATCTACCTCCGAGCCGAAGCGGGCGATTACGTGATAGCACGTCATCTAATGTCATGTAATGCCATGTAATGTCGTGTAACGTCGTGTTATATAATGAGAAATGAGTATCTTGTTGGGCGGTTGAAAAATCCTATGAACAAACAAACTACACGATGCCCAAAACAAAAAAGCCGAAACATATCGCCATCGCCGGTAACATCGGCGCGGGAAAGACTACGCTTACCGAGTTACTATGCAAGCATTTTAAATGGGTGCCACAATATGAAGATGTGGAGCACAACCCTTATTTATATGATTTCTATGAAGATATGCGGAGGTGGTCTTTCAACCTTCAGATCTATTTTCTGCATACCAGGCTGGAACAATTGCTCGAGATCCAAAACGGGAAAGATACGGTGGTGCAGGATCGCACCATTTATGAAGACGCTCACATTTTCGCGCCCAACCTCCACGAAATGGGACTGATGAGCCAGCGTGATTTTGATAACTATTTTAAGTTCTTCCAGACGCTGAAATCCATGGTCAAACCACCTGATCTGCTTATCTACCTGAAGGCGTCCGTGCCCACCCTGGTGGACAATATACAGAAACGGGGACGGGAGTACGAAGAAAACATCCGACTGGACTATTTAAAACGGCTGAACAAATTCTATAACGGCTGGATTGATGAATACCAGGAAGGCCCTTTGCTGGTCATTGACGCCAACAAGAACCGTTTTGCGGAAAATGAGGAAGACCTGGGTGAAATTATTTCCCGCATTGAATCGCAATTGCACGGGCTGTTTTAGCAGGGGCCGGGACATCCGCTGATTTTGCCCCTTCATTAAGCATCGCTGTTATTATAAAAAACCGTTACCTGCCATAGGGTTTCTCTTTTTTGTTTCTCGTTTCTCTTTATTTTTTTACTGCCTGATAGGCTTTTTTCGCGCAGATATCTTTTTGTGCCGCCGGAAAGTATTTCGCAATGGTTTTACAAAACCTGCGCATGCATATTCAACCAGGCAGCACATCCATCCAGGTACAAAAAATAGAATAGAATCGGAATGGCTATTTGCCTGCGGGAAGTAAACTGAGGGGGTTGTTTGCAACGCCAAAAGCAGGTAATCATTGCCGGAATAGTGAATGACGGGTGCTGCACATATTAATCCTTAACTTTGGAGGGTGAAAACAGCGCTAAAAAACATTCCAAATGATTACCTCCTTATCATTATTAATATCATTATTATGTCTGTAATGTCCTCCTGTGGCCCCGGTAAGAGTGATAACCAATCAAAAAGCCGATATGCATATACCAATGCACTGGTGCACTGCTCCAGCCCTTACCTGTTGGAGCATGCCCACAATCCTGTAAACTGGTACCCCTGGGGAGAAGAAGCCCTGCAAAAGGCGAAGGCGGAAAACAAACCGCTGATCATCAGCATCGGTTATTCCGCCTGCCATTGGTGCCATGTGATGGAGCATGAGTGTTATTCGGATACAGAAGTGGCGGATTATATGAACGCGCACTTCGTGTCGATCAAGGTGGACAGGGAAGAACGTCCGGACATTGATCAGATATACATGGACGCCTCCCAACTGCTGACCGGGAGCGGGGGCTGGCCGCTCAACGCCTTCGCTTTACCCGATGGCAGGCCATTTTACGCGGTTACTTATTTGCCAAAGGCAGGATGGCTGGACCTGCTGCACCAGATTGTAAAGATCTACCAGGAAGAGCCGGGCAAAGTAACCGAACAGGCTGATGCGCTTACAAAGGGAATACAGGGACAGGCGCTCGTAAAACAAACTGTGGATACTGACGCTGAAAAACTGATGGCTGTTTACCGGAGCCTTTTTGACAGCGTAAAAC
>DASULB010000571.1:0-32445 GCA_036278455.1 Chitinophagaceae bacterium
AAAAAATCAAAAGCTCTTTGACGAGATGCAAACGGCCATGCATCAGGTACCTAACCTCTATGCCACCTTCGCTTATTCTGAAAATGCACTGGGAGCATATTTGGCTGCTGAAAACGCCCCCACATCGCTCAGCCCGCGTGAAGTGGAAACAGTCAATCTTGCTGTTAGTCAGGTAAATAATTGTGTTTATTGCCTGAGTGCCCATCGCCTCGTCGCTAAGGCAAATGGTTTTAAAGAGCAGGAGGTTGCAGAATTGCGGGCAGGGAAGGCCTCTTTTGATCCAAAGCTGAATATTTTATCTCAATTGGCTAAAAGTATTGCAGAGCAACGTGGACATATAGACCCCACGTTACTGGATAACTTTTTTGCAGCAGGCTACACCAAGGAGAACCTGGTCGATACGATCATGCTGATTGGCATTAGAAGCATTACGAACTTCCAACACGCCATCACAAAAGTACCTGTAGACTTCACGCTTGCGCCTTTGCTGGAAAACTCCTGACCTAAAATTGTGATAATATGTGCAACTGGAATTTAAAAAATAAAAAAGCTGTGGTTACCGGAGGTACTAAAGGAATTGGCAAAGCGATCGTACAGGAATTTCTGGAGTTGGGAGCTGAGGTGTTATTTACCGCAAGGAACAGCGAAGAAAGTAAACTCCTTCAAAAAGAGTGGCAAGAAAAGGGATGGGAGGCTTCTGCCCTTCCGGGTGATGTGAATGATAGGAAACATCAAATGGAATTGCGGACATGGATCAAAGATCATTGGAATGGAACACTTGACATATTGGTAAATAATGCAGGCGTTAACCTGAGAAAACCCACTGCCGAATACACTGCTGATGAATACCAGTACGTATTAGACACCAATCTGACAGCGCCGTTTGAGCTTACAAGAACCCTATTCCCTTTTCTTCAAAAACGAAAAGGAGCCGGCATCATCAATATTGCCTCTGTGGCGGGATCCTTTGATGCAGGAACGGGTGCGCCCTACGGAATGTCAAAAGCCGCCCTTATTCAACTGACAAAGAACCTTGCAAAAGAATGGGCGCATCTTGGAATACGCGTTAACTGTGTTTCCCCCTGGTTTACACAAACTCCGCTTACCAAAGACCTGTTAGCCAATCAGGAGAAAACGGCTGCGATTATTTCCCGTACCCCCATGCGTCGCGTTGCACGGCCAGAGGAAGTAGCTGCTGCCGTGGCTTTTATGGCAATGGATAAAGCGGCCTACATTACCGGACAGAATATTTCCGTAGACGGAGGAGCAACAATCAATATTTTATGAAACCATTGTTTAAATATAATTTGTCTCCTTTGTGTCTAAGGATCATAATAGGCTTTGGCTTTATGGCGCATGGATGGGCCAAAATAAGCCGTGGTACGGCAGGTTTCGAAAAGCTATTGTCTGTATTGGGTGTTCCCCTTCCGCATATCAGTGCACTGATCGTGCCCTATGTTGAATTGCTGGGCGGTGCTGCTATCCTGTTGGGCGCATGGGTGGCGATCGCCGCCATCCCATTAATCCTCACCATGCTAACCGCCATGATAACCATTCAAATACATTTTGGATTTAGCTCTGTAAACACCATTGGACTGACTTCCAAGGGCCCTCTATTTGGACCGCCTGGCTATGAAATAAACCTGCTGTATATAGCAGGACTAATCTCACTTTCCCTTACCGGTGCAGGCGCTTTTTCCATTGATCACTGGATTAGAGGTCGCAAATAATCACTTTGTGAAGGTATTACCAAAATAAGATACTCAGATATACACAGAAGAAGGCCCTTTGTTTTCTGATAGCCTTCTTCTGTAATCGCTGGCATGTATTTTATATACTTTTTGCTCAACTGCATCTTCAATTGCATACCCTTGTATCCCGGGTAAGTTAACATCTTCCGCCCCCTTAAGTGGTTATATCATTGACACCGATAGACTTCAGAATTTTTCGAAAATAAGACTCTGTGTAATCAACTGATATCATAGGGTCGGTGGTATAAACGTCACCGGTGGAAATGGCCAGATATGCTTTCTTGTTCCTGATTAATCCTTCAGGACCTTCCTTCGTATACATAGACCCACAAGCTTTCAAAGTGGTGTGCATACTGAAGTTATACATGGTCACCCCATTACAATAATAACCGCCTATTTAAGCGCTGTAAGCGCTTGGTCAGAATGATGCATGGCGGCTGCTAATTCCGGAGCGCAGCTTTGTCCGGGATCATAAATGAATTAATGTGAATTTCCTCCAAATGTGAAAAAGGCCTGGCGGTCAGATTATGGGTCTTTAACATATTGCCGGGATATTTTACCAGCACACGGTCAATTATTTCACTCCCGACCTGATGAAAAAAAATGCTTCTCCTCTAGCGCTTGAAATAAGATGTAATATTTTAATTGCTCAATAACTTTATCGCAAAAATCGTTAGCTTTGCTATACAAAAGATACTACTATCTTAATGTATATCACTATATATCAGGATAGCCCAAAGCCACACATTGTTTATCATGAAAGTTAAAAATCCTGATGCAGTAAGTTGTCAAGCAAGTATCAATGCAGTAAAGGATTCCCTGTATGTCCTTAACGGTAAGTGGAAGATCTTGGTAATTATCGCCTTATTAGAAGGTCCTAAAAGATTTAAAGAAATAGAACGGTCCATTGACGGGATCACGCCCAGGGTGCTTTCCAAGGAATTAAGAGTACTGGAATTGAATGAATTTGTAGAAAGAAAGGTATATGATGAAGTTCCTGTCTTGATCACCTATTCGCTCACAACTTATAGCGATTCCCTTAAAGAAATTATAAGATCACTGGTTGCATGGGGGCAAAAGAATCGGAAGCATATCCTGAAGAAAAGGAAGCAGGCTGCTGCGGAAAAGCTATCTTAAAATAACAGGACACCATATGAAGCATCAATATAACAACCATCGGACCTCAGGGGAATGCCGGCTCATTCTGGAGGAAACAGCGTTTGACAGGGTGTTTTACGGGAAAGACCGTAAGGACAAGCTTCTGACCATTGCATGGAACAAAGGGCAAACACAGGCTATAACCATTGACAGCGTTCCTTATAATTTTCCAGGAAATTCAATTCTTTGCCTGATGATAAATCAGTCATTTCATTTTGCAAATCCACAAGACATTGTGTCCTGGCAGTTTAACAGGGATTTTTATTGTATAGTTAACCATGATAAAGAAGTGAGTTGCGTTGGTTTTCTGTTTTATGGATCAGGCGAAACAATGTTTATCAGGCTAAACAAACAGCAACAAACTAAGATTGATTTGTTGCTTCGGGTGTTTATAGATGAGTTTGCCACCGTGGACAACATTCAGGAGGATATGCTGCGCATGCTTTTAAAAAGGCTTATCATCATTATGACCCGCCTTGCAAAAGAGCAATACCTTACCAAAATCGATCTGACTACCGATAAGCTGGATATTATCCGGAAGTTTAACCTGTTGGTCGAAATGCATTACAAAATGGAACACCAGGTGAAGTTCTATGCTGAACAGCTCCACAGATCTCCCAAAACGTTATCTAATTTTTTTGCTTTGTACAACAACAAATCCCCGCTTGCGGTCATCCAGGAACGAGTAGTTTTAGAAGCAAAACGCCTGTTGATCTATACAGACAAAACATCCAAGGAAATAGCTTATGAATTGGGATTTGAAGATGTCGCCTATTTCAGTAACTTCTTCAAAAAGAATACCTCCTTCGCCCCTACTGCCTTCAGGAAGCGTAAAAACTTTCTGGTACCGGAAGTAACGTGACTTATCATTCATGATCCGGCAGCGCATGCCTTGCTGCTATTTTAATTATTGAAGAAACTATTCTGCCTGCCCGCAAGGTAATCAGCCTTGCCTACCTGTTACACATTCAGGCAGTCTCTACACATCTTGTCCCACTTTTACAAACATCAGGGAATTTCCTCTATTCTTTCCAGGTGCCTGTAGTCCGATATTTGCATCGTCCAAATAATTACTCACCTAAATGATGATGAAAATGAAAAACTTTCCAATCCCTCAAAGAGAAGATGTCTCACCGGCAAACCAGATAATATTCGACAACTTGAAAAAGATGGTGGGACATGTCCCCAATCTGTTTGCCATATTCGCACATTCGGAACATGCCTTAGGAAATTATCTTACGTTTCAAAATGGCAAATCGTCCATTAATGCTAAAGAGCGGGAAGTGATCAACCTAGTAGTAAGCCAATACAATCATTGCATTTATTGTCTGGCAGCCCATACAGCTATCGCCAAACTGAATGGATTTACGGATGAGCAGGTATTGGAAATTCGCCAGGCTGAAATATCGTTTGACGCCAAATTAGATGCCCTCGCCAAACTGGTAAAAAGCATCGTGGAACACAAAGGTCATGCGGAGCAAAAGCTGTTGGATAATTTCTATAATGCAGGTTATACACATGGGACACTGGTTGAAGCCGTTTCCGTTATAGGAGATAAGATGATCAGCAATTATCTGCATGCGCTGACCGAAGTGCCGGTTGACTGGCCAGCCGCGCCTGAATTGTAGAACGTTAGATTATAAGAGACCGGAGAGAAAGGCTCTCCCAGACGTAGGTTGCCTGATGTAGATATGACCAGGATACGGGAAACCATCAGAGGACAGAAATGGCAAATCCAGCTCAATCGAACGGGGAGTGTAAGTATCTCATGCGCCAAAACTCCACCCACCATAGATCACTTGTTACAACTGTGAATCAACATTCATTATCATCAATAATTTGCCTGATAATATCTAAAATCCCCTCGGGTGTTGCAATGGATTCCCCCGCTTCGCTCAAGATCGAAAGCCGTCAGAAGCCCCTGGAGGACTGTAAGAAAGCAATCCTTTTTTATTGAGTTGTCAATAAGTTATTGTTAACAATGGGATTGATGACAGGTGTTCTAAATTTACTATAAGAGCTTCATTTAGGAGAAACTACTGGAATATTTTTGCTCTAATCCTTTCTTATTCTTCAAGTCTATTCTTTAGATCCATTCTCTCATGAAGGATTCGTACCACTTCAATTCCTTTGGGTTTTCTTTTTCTATAGAAGATGATATGTTTACCAACTTTAAATCCTAAAATTTCTTTAATGATCTCATCATAATTTTTTCCCACTTCAGGCGCTTTCGCAATTCCTTCGCAAGTTTCGATAATTAGCTTGTAATACTTATTCGCTTGGTTTTCAGACCATACCTCATATGTATAATCCCAAATCTTTGTAAGGTCATCAACTGCTTTATTAGTTAAAACGTATTTAGCCATTCTTCATTTTATTGACCTTTAAAGCTTCTAAATGCTTTTTTGCATCGAAACTTTTAGCTATCCCGCTATCAATGCCTTCTTGAATTGCGTTTTTCAAAGCCTGAACTTTATTCTCTTCTTCTTCCAGGAGTCGAAGCCCAGCCCGAATTACTTCACTTGAATTTTTGTAGCGACCTTCTGAAATCCTATTTTCAACAAAATCTTCAAAATAGTTTCCAAGTGATACAGATGTATTTCGTCCCATAACCCTGTTTTTTATTCAAAGTTACCAATTTTTGGTAATATATACAAATTCGGGGATCAATTTTATTGTACTAGAGATTGCGGCTAACGCCTGTTTAGATTAACGCATTTGATGAGAAATAGAAAATGCTAAAAAAACTTATTTGGCTGCCCTGATCCTTTAATTCCGGGATTTTTTAAAATAATTTTAATTGAATATCCCTTTCCCCTTTCCCCTTTTCGGCAGCCGGTTCAAAATTGGAAATACCTACTCCTAAAAGACGAACACTTCTCTCCTCCAATGGGGCAATTTCCAAAATGGCTTTCACCGTTTGGGTAATATTTTCCTTGTCATTAATCAACGCTGATAGCGAATGACTGCGTGTCATAATGGTAAAATCATTAAATTTAAATTTTACCGTAACCGTCCTGCCTTTTAAATTAGAACGCTGTAATCTTGTGGAGAGTCGCTCAGAAAGGACTTCCAGTTCCGGCAACATAGCATCCTTTGTTGTTAAATCTTTCTGGTAAGTATCCTCCACACTCATGGATTTGGTCTCACGATGCGCCTGCACCGGCCTATTATCAATACCCCGTACAATCTGGTAATAGAACCTTCCGGGCTTACCGAAATGCTGGATCATCGCTGCTTCGGACATTTTTTTTAAATCACCACCGGTATGCAATCCCATCCCCTGCATTTTGGCGGCTGTTACTTTACCCACACCATGAAATTTCTCCACTGCCAGGGTTTCCATAAAAGCCTCTATTTTAGACGGACCAATAAAGGTCAGACCGTCCGGCTTATTCATATCGGAAGCGATCTTAGCCACAAATTTATTGATGGATACACCGGCAGAAGCCGTTAGGTTCAGTTCTGTTTTAATGGCCAGCCTTATTAACCTGGCAATATCCATTGCATAACCAATACCCTGTTTGTCGTTCGATACGTCAAGATAGGCTTCATCTAAAGAAAGCGGTTCTATCATATCCGTATAACGATGGAAAATCTCGCGGATATGCTTGGAAACGGCTTTGTAGGCATCAAATCTCGGAAACACAAAAATGGCATCCGGACACAGGCGTTGCGCCGTCCTGGAAGGCATGGCAGAATGAATGCCAAACTTTCTCGCTTCATAACTGGCGGTGGCTACCACACCGCCCCTGCCTTCCGGTGGCCCCCCGACAACCAAAGGCTTGCCACGATACTCGGGGAAATCTCTTTGCTCTACAGAGGCATAGAAAGCATCCATGTCAATGTGAATGATTTTACGGTAAGTTTCTTCCTCAGCCATTTCTTATTTTTTCAGGCTTCTGATTTCTTGTTTTAATTCGGAGAACATTCGCTTCCATTCCGGCTCGTCTGTCAACGGATCCGGTATTTCGTCTAAGTGCAATTTCTTAAATTTCCATATTTCCAGTACTTCATCAGCAGCCACTGTATAAGGTTCATAAGCGGGATTAAGCGATTTTAAAAGAAAAGATTTATCCTTTTTGTTGGAGGTTATGAGTTTAAATACAAACTCGTTCGAGCCATTCAACACGACAACGCAAGGCGTGTCGGACTTTATTTCCAGCCAGTTCTCGATATATTCACCCGTCACCTCCGCTTTATCGGGGATAGGGAACATAGAATCCCCGGCGGCCTGGAAGGTGCGGTAGGTACCATGCCCCGGCAGGGAAGGAATATTATACTTGGGCAGGGAGGCAATGTATTCGGGGTCCTTATATCCTGCGCTGTAGCCCATCTTAGCCTTAACCGGCACATATTCGCAGTTCTGGCGCCCCTCTTTATCCAGCGTAATGGGCAATACCCTGAACTTCGTCCCCATCATATACACATCATTGCCCGCCTCCAGGTCCCGAAGCTGCAATTCCAGCAGCCTGGAAAGCTCCGCTTTTAGCAGGCTGTCGATACTGATCCTGAAAAACTCGGAAAATTTAACCATATCTTCCAACGCAGGGTTTTTGGTCTTTCCGGATTCGATAGCATTTAACTTAACCCTCGTAATATCAAGTTGTTGGGCCAGGCTTTCCTGGCTTAATTTTTTCCTTTTTCTTAAAAATTTAACGTTTTCGGGGAAAAATATTTTTTGTGGTTTGCCCATAGATTGATATTATTGAAATCATTATAATGATACCATAGGTATCAAAGGTAAATTAAATTTGCATTATGCAAGCAATAAAAAAAGAGAAGCTGGAAATGTTGCGCAGGGAAATTCTTTGTTTGCAGGGGCTTGGTACCCGACCAAGCAGTGAACAGCCCCCCATAAAGTTAGGCCCGGTATTGAATAATATGCCGGGAAAGGTTTTTCCAGTGGGCGCAGTTCACGAGTTTTTAAGCCCTACACTCGCAGCATCGGCGGCTACTATTGGTTTTATATCCGCAGTGATCAGCTTTTTAATGCAAAGCGGAAAGCCCTGCCTTTGGGTAGGAATGCGCAGGACAATATTTCCACCGGCGTTGAAAGTGTTCGGCATAGATCCCGACAGGATTGTTTTTATAGAGGTGGCAAAGGAGAAAGAGGCACTATGGACGATTGAAGAAGCCTTAAAATGCAAAGCATTAGGAGCGGTGATAGGAGAAATAAAGGAGCTGGACTTTACCAGCTCAAGGCGATTGCAACTTGCAGTGGAAGACAGCAGGGTGACGGGTTTTATCAACCGGTTATATCCACGCAGCCTACGGCCAACAGCATGCGTGGCACGCTGGCAAATACTGCCTGCAGGTAGTCAAACGACCGGGGGACTGCCGGGTATCGGCTTCCCCCGCTGGAGAGTGGAATTATTGAAAATCCGTAATGGTAAACCAGACTGTTGGCAATTAGAATGGTCGGACAATGCTTTCCATAGTATTGATAGCTCCGTTCAAAAAATGGTATCCCCTGCACTTCAAACAGGTGTCGCATGAATATCCGTTATCTGTCTATATGGTTCCGGCATCTGCTGACAGATGGGTACGCGCTGCAACAACCGGGGTTGAATAATATACCGTTTGTGATGGCTTCTCCTGAACACGGACGTATGGTAATACAGGCAGTCAATGCTGTAGCCGAAGCGGACGGCATTCATGCTGGCATGGTAGTGGCCGATGCAAGGGTCATCTTTCCTTCTTTGCAGGTGGTGGACGCAAAGGAAGGTACGGAGGAAGAATTGCTGAACCTGCTTGCTGAATGGTGCTTGCGCTACACACCTGACGTTGCCATTGACCTGCCGGATGGCCTGGTACTGAATATCACAGGCTGCCCTCATTTATGGGGCGGAGAGCGTGCCTATCTTAAAGACCTTGTCCTGAGATTAAGGGGCATGGGCTATGATGCCAGGGCTGCCATGGCAGACACAGTTGGTGCAGCATGGGCGGTGGCCCGCTACGGCAAAATAACACCGCTTATTGAGAACGGCGGTCAAAAAGAAACGCTTGTTACACTACCCCCTGCTGCGCTCCGGCTGGAACAGGTGGTTACCGAACGGCTGCATAAGCTCGGCTTGTATACCATTGGCAGTTTTATTGATATGCCACGATCGACACTAAGACGGCGTTTTGGACCGGAAATACTTACCCGCATAGACCAGGCTTTAGGAACCGTCGCAGAACGAATACAACCGATACGGCCCATGCCTCCATATGAGGAACGCCTGCCCTGTCTGGAGCCTATCCGCACAGCCAAGGGAATTGAAATAGCCATCAGCAGGCTCTTAGAAAAATTGTGCCTGCGGCTTTACAGGGAAGGCAAAGGGCTGCGCACTGCCATCCTTACCTGTCACCGGATAGATCATGAAAGGCAACAGATAAGCATCAGCACCGGACGCCCTTCCAGGAATACGGAACATCTTTTTAAGCTGTTCGAATTGCAAATACCCACCATCAGACCGGCCCTGGGCATCGAACTGTTCCTGCTGGAAGCGGGGATAACCGAGACGCTGACCGCCACACAGGAAACGCTTTGGAATGCCACGGGAAGTGATGAAAAAGCGGTAGCAGAATTACTGGATAAGATAGCAGGTAAAGTAGGTGCGGATAAGGTACATCGTTATATGCCGAGCGAACATTACTGGCCGGAGCGCTCCTATAAAGAAGCTGTCAGCCTTCAGGACCAACCTGCTACCGCATGGCGTACAGACCGGCTGCGCCCCGTCTGCCTGCTGCCCCGGCCGGAAAAGATAGAAGTCTCCGTACCGCTACCGGATTATCCGCCACTGCTGTTCCGCTACGGGGGCAAGCCCTACCGGATTGTCAAGGCGGACGGACCGGAACGCATCGAACAGGAATGGTGGCTGGAAGAAGGGTTGCACAGGGATTATTATGCAGTGGAAGATGAAGGCGGGGCAAGGTACTGGCTGTTCCGTGCGGGGCATTTTGACCATGAACAGTCGGGCTGGTACCTGCATGGTTTTTTTGCTTGAGTAAAATGATGAATAATGGAGTACGCCGAATTACAAATAACGTCCAATTTCACTTTCCTTCGCGGGGGCTCACATCCGGAGGAACTGGCGGATCATGCTGCCCAGCTGGGCTATAAGGCGTTTGCCATTACAGACCGTAATACGCTGGCGGGCATTGTTCGCGCACATGTGGCCGCAAAAAAACAAGGCATACAATTTATTCCTGCCTGCCGTTTGGATGTTCAGGACGGTCCGTCCTTATTGGCCTATCCTACCACCAAAGAAGCCTACGCAGGGCTTTCGGCGCTGCTCACAGAAGGTAATCTGCGAACAGAAAAAGGGAAATGTCTTTTATACATCGAAGACGTGTCCAGATACAAAAAAGAGATGCTGTTCATGCTTATCCCTCCTGCTTTCTTAAACAGCAATTTTGATTTTGAACCCGATTTCTACGCGTCCCTGCGGCGGTACAAACAACATTTTGGAGACAACCTCTACATAGCCGCCACCCGTTCTTATCTGGGCATGGATGGTAAAAGGCTCTTCCGTATTCATCAGCTATCCATGAAGCTTGACATACCGATGGTTGCCTGCAACGATGTGCATTACCATTCACCGGAACGAAGGCAACTGCAGGATGTACTCACCTGCATCCGGGAAAAATGTACCATCCATGATGCAGGCTTCCGGCTCGGGCAGCATGCAGAAAGATATATGAAACCCGTAAAGGAAATGTACCGGCTGTTCAGGCAATACCCCGAAGCCATAGATAATGCCTGCCGGATAGCGGAAGCCTGCCGTTTTTCGCTTGACAGCCTGCAATATATCTACCCCGAAGAACTTACCGGCGATGGCCGAAGCCCGCAGGAAGAATTAGCGCTTTTAACCTGGCGGGGGGCCGAAGAAAAATTTGGCAGCCGGATCCCTGAAAGTATTAAAGAGACCATAGAATATGAGCTGGATTTTATAAAGCGTAAAAATTATGCGTCTTATTTTCTGACTGTTAATGATTTTGTATGCTTTGCCAGAAGCCGCCAAATACTCTGCCAGGGACGCGGTTCTGCTGCTAATTCCGTGGTCTGTTATTGCCTGGGCATTACTTCGGTTAATCCCTCAAAATTCAAGCTGCTCTTTGCCCGGTTTATGTCAGATGCGAGGGATGAACCGCCAGACATTGATGTTGATTTTGAACACGAAAGGCGCGAAGAAGTGATGCAGTACATTTATCATAAATACGGACGTGACCGGGCGGGCATCGTAGCTACTGTCACACAGGTGCATCACAAAGGCGCCATCCGGGATGTGGGTAAAGCAATGGGCTTATCCGTAGATACCATTAACCGCCTATCCAAATCCCTATGGGAATTTACCAAAGACTGGCACAGCGGCAAACAACCGTCCTCCCAGGGTTTTGACGCAAGAGATGCCCATCTGAAAAAAGTATTGGAGCTGACGGAGCAGTATGTTGGCTTCCCACGCCAGTTAGGACAGCATACCGGTGGCTTTGTGATTACACAAGGTAAATTATCCGATCTGTGTCCTATCCTGAATGCGCGGATGGAAGACCGGACAAATATCGAGTGGAATAAGAATGATATCGAAGCGCTCGGCTTCCTGAAAGTTGATGTACTGGCACTGGGCATGTTGACCTGTATCCGTAAAGCATTTGACCTGGCCAAGCAGCATTATAGCCTGGAGCTGACCCTGGCCAATATACCGCAGGATGATCCTAAAGTATATGAAATGGTCTCTCATGCCGATACCATCGGCGTATTCCAGATAGAAAGCCGCGCCCAGATGTCTATGTTGCCGCGCCTGAAACCAAAATGCTTTTATGACCTGGTCATCGAAGTTGCAATTGTGCGTCCCGGACCCATACAGGGAGACATGGTACATCCTTATCTGCGGCGACGCAACGGACAGGAACCCATCGTGCATCCGTCCAAAGAATTGGAAGAGATCTTAGGCCGGACGCTGGGGGTACCGCTGTTCCAGGAACAGGCGATGGAAATCGCCATCGTCGCTGCAGGCTTCACACCGGCCGAAGCAGACGGGTTGCGTCGCAGCATGGCTACATTCAAGGCAAAAGGAAAGGTGAGCGACTGGCAAAAGAAGCTGGTGGAAGGCATGATGGCAAAGGGATACAAGGAAGACTTTGCACTGCGGGTTTTTAAGCAATTGGAAGGCTTTGGCAGCTATGGGTTCCCGGAAAGCCATGCTGCCAGCTTCGCCTTACTGGTATACGTTTCCTGCTGGTTGAAATGTTATTATCCCGATGTTTTTTCAGCCGCATTACTGAACAGCATGCCAATGGGCTTTTATCAGCCGGCACAGATCATCATTGATGCACGTAAACACGGCGTGGAAGTAAGGCCGGTAGATATTAACCACGCTGATTGGGATAACATATTGGAAAAAAACGGAGGGAAATATGCTATCCGTTTAGGTTTTAGGCAGGTTAAAGGGCTTGCGGAAGAAGAGATAAAGCTTTTGCTGGCTGCGCGGAAGGACTCTTTTACCGGCATACATCAGTTGTATGATGCAGGCATGTCCAAAACCGCTATTGAAAGGCTGGCGGATGCTGATGCTTTCCGTTCCATAGGGCTTGACCGCAGGCAGGCACTTTGGGAAGCGGCAGCGCTGAGCAATACACCTGGCGGGTTGTTTAAAGGTGCCGGCACGGAAAGTGAAGAAGAGGTATTGCTTCCTGAAATGTCCCTGTCAGAGCATGTGTTACAGGATTACAAGACGCTGGCTTTATCCCTGAAAGCGCATCCCGTAAGCTTTGTCCGGGAACACTTATTCAAGCGTAATGTGCTTGCAACAAAGGAACTCACCCTTTGGCCCGATGGAACGTTTGTAAGGGCTGCCGGCCTGGTATTGGTAAGGCAAAGGCCCGGAACGGCAAAGAACGTCTGTTTTATCACTTTGGAAGATGAAACAGGCACCTGCAACCTGGTGGTGTTTAAAAATAAGTTTGACCGTTACCGTAAAGAAATCCTGAGTGCCAGGCTGTTGATGGTGGAAGGCACACTGCAAAAGGAAGGTGAAGTGATACACATCATTGCCGGGCAGCTCTTTGACTTTTCGGTCTTATTAAGCAGGCTTAATACGGCCCATAGCAAGCAACAAAACAAAAGCAGGAATAAGGAAGGTGCACATAAAATAATACAGGGTGAGATATTCCCGGAAGGCCGTAATTTTAAGTAGAACTAGATTGATATGGAATATGCCATTGTCGATATTGAGACCACAGGCGGTTATGCTTCAGGCAGCAGCATTACCGAGATCGCCATTCGTATATTCAATGGTGAAGAAGTAATTGACAGTTTTGACACCCTGATTAAGCCAGGTCACAATATACCCTTATATATCACTGCGCTTACCGGAATTGATGAGGACATGGTATGCGACAGCCCGGCATTTGAAGAGGTGGCTGACAAAGTGTATTTCCTGCTTGAAGGGCGTGTTTTTGTGGCGCACAATGTCAATTTCGATTATTCTTTTTTGAAGCTTCATCTTGAAGAAGCCGGATATAAATATGCGGCCCCGAGGCTTTGTACGGTGCGGATGGCAAGGAAGCTAAAACCAGGGCTGGGTTCTTACAGCCTGGGAAATCTTTGCGATTCGTTAGGCATTGCCATTGAAAACAGGCACAGGGCAGGTGGCGATGTGGATGCCACGGTCACTTTATTTTCTAAATTATTAGCATGGGATACGGAAGGAGCCATAACGGCCATGTTAGAAAAAGGTGCTAAAGATCAGCCACTGCCGCCTCATCTTCCAAAAGAAAACTTTGAATCCTTACCGGGAAAGCCAGGTGTATATTATTTTCGGAACGATAAAGGAAAGGTAATTTATGTAGGCAAGGCAAAGAACATCCGTAAGAGGGTGTCCCAACACTTTACAGGGAACAATCTACCTCCGCAACGGCAAAACTTCATGAGCGATATTTATTCCATCCACTTTGAGCTGTGTGGTACCGAGTTGATGGCCTTCATCCTTGAGGCTATTGAAATCAAACGCATCTTGCCAAAGTATAACCGGGCGCTAATGAGGTATGAGCCCAAATTTGGCCTATTCGTGTATGAAGACTTGCAAGGATTCAAACGCCTGGTTATCGGGAAATATATCAAAGGCACAACGCCGGTTCAAGTATTTACCACAAGGGCAGGTGGCATAAATAAGCTATATGATCTGGTCAGGCGGTTTGACTTATGTGCAGCCTTGTGTCGTCTGGGAAGTTGTGAACTGTGCAGCCTCGTGGACAAGCGGAAAGATTTGCTCTGTACCGCTAATGACCCGCCGGAGGTATATAACGGGAAAGTAGATCAGGCGCTTTCTTTTCTAAAGAAAGATACGCCCGGCTTTTATATTATGGACAAGGGCAGAAACAACAATGAGAGAAGCTGTATCTGGGTGGAACATGGGATCTTTTATGGAATGGGCTATGTCGATAATACCGACGATATTCATTCATTGGAGGATGTGAAAGACCGACTGACGAGGTACGCGGGGAGCCATTACATCATGCAATTAATTATGTCATTTATGTGTAAATATCCGCATAAAGTTTTTAAATTCGAAACGCTCAGGGAGATAAGATATCCTTAGCAAGGAAACGGCGAGTAATCAACAGCTTTACGTCAGGTGAGATTGATGTCTTCGTTTGAAAGTCTCCGGCAGCTTAAACGTAGCGTCCTCCTTTTAAATTTTTATAATGAAAACCCTGCAGGAATGCAATGCCGCCAGGCGCTGGCGGTCACGTTGTGACCATCATTGCTGTCATACAGCCATTACTACCAGTCGTAATTGCCGCATTCAGCCACTATGATTGTCGCATTCACACTGCCGGGGTACCGTATTTGTTGGCGATATTTGTATTATCACCTGCTCGAACCATATGAATCGATGAGTCTGCACATGTTAGCCGGTGATTAGCCTGGTATTTTACTAATAAAGTGTAATTGCCCCAATTTTGAAGAAGATTTTTGCAAAGTAAATAATGAAAGGAGGTCAAATAATATGAGAAAGATAACTGTTTTATCAATGATTACATTAGATGGCGTCATGCAAGCACCTGGTGGACCGGAGGAAGATACATCAGGCGGTTTCAAATACGGCGGCTGGGTGGCACCTTATGGAGACGAAGTGGATGGTAAGGTTATGCAAAAACTGATGAAACCGGCAGATGTTCTTCTAGGCAGAAAAACATTTAAGATTTGGGAAGACTATTGGCCACAGCATGAAAAAGCATGGCCGGGCATCAATGATGTCACAAAATACGTCTTGTCCGGCACCATAAAAAAGTCAGATTGGAAGAACTCGGTTTTCCTCAGTAGTCTGGCAGATATCGAAAAACTCAAAAATTCAAAAGGTTCCGATATTCAAGTTTGGGGCAGTAGTGAACTCATTCAACTGCTGCTTAAAAATGATCTGGTGGACGAACTCTGGCTCAAAATTTATCCCCTGACGCTTGGCAAGGGGAAAAAACTGTTTGTCAATGGTGCGATCCCCGCAGCATTTACATTAACAGAGAGTACGGTTACGCCAAGCGGAATAATTATTGTCAACTACAAGCGAGCTGGAAAGGTCAGGACAGGCACTATTGGAGCTTAACGGAGACTGGAAGAAAATTCAATTGTCGCATCAGGCCGATTGGAGACCAAAACATGACTGCACCGCAGATCTTTTAAAGATGCTATTTACAGTGTATCGTACAAACGGGTATGTTATAGATGCAATATGACGATGAGAAGCATGAATCACGTCTTTATCAATTCATACTGGGTCAACGCCCTGACTTTTGAATGCAATCATCCGGTCACCATCTGCTAACACAACTAAGAAGAGAATGACAGGTTTAAAGACTTAAGGCAAAAAGAATGACAAACAATAACAAAATGATATTAAAACCGACAGAAGTTTCCGATCTGGAATCCTTTCTTTATAGGTTTCAACTTGATAAAGAAGCAAGCTATTTAGCTGCTTTCACTCCCAAAGACGCGACAGACAAACAAAAGAGCCTAGATATATCAAATCGCTGAATGACCCAACCATAAATACGAGGACAATAATGGTGGATAATGTGATTATCGGAAACATCGCAAAATTTGAAATGGAAGACGATGCAGAAATCACCTATTGGATAGACAAAAAATTATGGGGTAAGGGAGTTGCAACAGGCGCTTAAGGAATTTCTCATTATTGAAAGCACAAGACTTATTTTCGCCTGTCTGGGTGACAGCCTCAGATGGCTTGTCTTCCCATCAACGCATACAGTAAAGCAAGTCTTTTAACAAGAACAAATGCACGACAAGCCGTTTGGTAGACGAGCGGACAAACGGCCAAATTCATCGCCTTCCTTCTATTTTCCATAAACCATTGTTATTTCTTTGTAATTTAGCAAATAACGTGGGTTTACGATCACATGGCGCAAAATTGAAAGTTCTTCTCTTTTTCGCCCGATGCTAAACCACTGAAAGGTTGTCGATGGGCAGGACCAGCATCAAAATATACCAACAATGTTAAGGGCATTCATGTAGGACAATAACTGATCCGAAATCTCTGAATAAAAACTGATATTGCATAAAAGAAAGATCTCTATGGCAAAAAAGAAAGTTTCCGTGCATCCAGCTAAGGAAAGAAAAATCACCAATGGGCCGATACGGAATAAAGAACGAACCAGGAAGAAACTTACTGACGCAGTGGGTAAAGTATTCGCCAAAGAGGGTTATGCCAACCTGACTGCAATAAAGATTGCTTCTGTGGCAAAGGTTGACCGAAAGCTTATCTACCTGTATTTTGGTTCACTGAATAATATGATAGATTGCTATTTTAAAGAGAATGATTTCTGGGTGCAAACCTACAATAAAGATATCGCTCAACTGCTGTTGAAGCAGCAACCATTGAACCAGCAAGCGATCATGACTATTTTGAAAGGTCAGTTGGATAGAATAATGAACAACAAGACCTTTCAAAAGGTCATTCAATGGGAATTAAGCGAAAAGAACAAGCACATGAGAAAGTTATCTGATGAAAGAGAACTCGTGGGAGAACAACTTTTTAACCTCACCGAGGATCGTTTTATAGGAAGCGGTGCAGATCTGCGTGCAACGCTCGCCTTGCAGATAGCAGGCATATACTACCTCGCCCTGCATGCTAAAGTGAATGGAAGTACCTTTTGTGGCATAGATATTAATCTTCCGGCAGGAAAGCAGCGTATTGAAAATGCATTGAAACAGATAATAAATGATACATTTGATAAAGTTAAAAGTATAAAGCATAAATAATTCAACACATACGGGAAATATATTTTGAAAATTGAATGAAATTTTTTAATTTTGTGCCGTGAAGGAGATACGGAGAGATTGAGCAAGTATGAAAAAATAACCCTGTTTTACAGAGGCTGCCTCAAAACTGAGACAGCCTCAATTGTTTAACGTTCAGAAAGGCAACTAAAAATAAAGGCTGGCTTTGATATATAAAGACTGATCGCTATCGCCTGTTTACCTCTGCCATGATTCTCCCTGCACAAAGAGCCATATATCCAGGTTCACAAGACTCAAAGCTATTGAGATCATCATCATTATTCCTCCGATAAGCTCCTATGGCGTATTCTTTAAATGAGGCACACTCATGTTCCAGGTGCTTCCGAAAAGGCTGCCATACATAACCTTTTAAAAGGCATGGAAAATTGAATATCCCGGGCAAGCAATGTAAGAACAGGGGAAGCGTATCCCGTCAGCTTCGGAGTCGAACTTTGGTGCGATATCCTGGTTGTCAACAGGACCTTCGGCACCGAGCCATTCATCCGCCGATATTTTAACCAAATATATTGTTGGATTTTCCATGATCATTTCCTGTTGTCCGTAGCAGGTACGTTTAACTTTCAACGATCAGTCCTTGAATATTGTTCAAGGTTTTCTTTATGAAATGCAGATTATTCCAATGCGCAGCAATACAGCCCTTGCCTGAGGCCCTCACCGGAAGGGCAGCTTTACCTTGTATACCCTGTAAGGATACGCTGTTTTATCGATACCATGGTTAAACCCCGGTGAACGATTAATCTGTGAACAGGACACATATAGATAGCCATCACTTCCGATTCCGAATGAATCCGGCCAGATCAGGCGCTGGTCGGTAACCAATGTATGCAGCTTCCCATCCGGACTCACGTATTTAATGGAATGATCCGGGGAAGAACTGAGATACACATTTCCATGCGCATCCGCGATCATCCCGTGACAAACACCTGTTTCTGCCACCATTTCCACCTTAGCGGACAACGTATTCTCCGACAGTGTTGTATCCGCCAGATATTGGGTTTCAATCCTGTACAATTTCTTTTGGCTGATGGCACGGAAGTAGAAATATTTATGATCAGGTGTCAAAGCAATACCATTCACATTAGAGACAAAGGGGTGCCCTTGCTGATTGACCACATCCACACCATCCAGGTGTAATATAAAGCCTGGCTGTGCCATGGTGGAAGGATCATCTTTGAGCACTACCCTGCTTTTCCCGGTTTTTAAATTCAACACCACGATGGCACGGAGGCCCGGGTCGGAAAGATAGGCCAATCCCTTATCATTATCTACATTGACATCATTCAGGGCGCTTTTATCATCCTCAAAATAATAAATACGTTTTACCGAATCGGTGGTTAAATCTATCTTGACCAGCTTGAAATATCCAGTGCTTTCAGCCGGTGAGTCATGGCTGGAAGATCCGCGATTGGGAGAGGAATCCAACACCCATAGATTATTCTCGTCGTCCGCATAAAGATCCTGTACATTCGCAAAATGCGTCTTATCTGTCCTGGAAACAAACTTATTCCACGTCAGATCGGGGAAAGGCGTTTCTTTCCCATCCTTCACCTCAATGAGCGCATACCGGAATGGGTGGCCGTGTGGAAAAGAGACAAATAACCGATTGCCTTGTTTCGCTACCGCCACTCCAATGGGCCGGTAGTGTCCGAAGGACGCCACTTCAATTAACCCGGCCTGCTTTCCGTCTTGTTTCTGTGCCAATACAGGGATCGTTATTCCAAATACCCATGCGACAAAAAACAGACCACATTGCAGGTGGCGGATGATCCCGTTATTTATACAAAGCATATCTTTCCCTTTTTCAGTCGCCTGTAATCTTAAGGTTAGCGAAATCTCCACCTGAGCCGTTGCCTACCCAAAATCCCAGGCCTCCTTCTTTCCGGTCATCTAGTTTATTTACCCTGAGGCAGGGTTTCTTGTCACCATTGACGTAAACGCTAATGACAGGGTTCCCGACAACGATCCGGACATGGAACCAGGCCTCCGGATCAGGCGCAGGAACAATAGCATTTTCATATTCACCGGGATGCGCCTGTCGCAATACATGCCATTCATGCCCGGGATAGGAAATGTACTGAACAGCATGGCTTTTCTTCAACGCGGCGGGAGCCCGGAAATTGAACGGCCGGAAATAGACAGCATCATAGCCTGCCCCTTTCCTGTGAAAGGCAATTCCTACAAAACTACGCCCAGGGAGGTTCTTCCCTTTCACGTCAAATGCTATGGTTCCGTTCGAAAACCCGATACCGTTCAGCCATACCATACCGGGCCCTGGTTTCTCATCCAGGTGAAGAGCTATCTTTTGATCTTTCGTATAACGTACACTTACATTCCTGTTAACTGCGGTTATCTTCTTTTGCTGTACCCATTCTGGCAAATTGGGTATAATCACTGTTTGCTTTTGGGCGAAGCACGGAAAAGTAATGAACAGGAGGGAACCAAGGATGCCTTGTTTGACAGCTGTGACGGGAAATATCATGGTATATAATTTATCATTGACGGTCGGCAGAATTGGCATGAGCGCGTGGAAGGCCCCACAGGCCTGCATGGGAATAGTTTTGTCCGGATGCCTGATTGCACGGCCTAAACCCTGAAAAATACCGGTATCCATGCGACCATATCCATTGTGATATGATACAGCTTAGCCCGGTTTGATCATCACCGCTCATCATGCAAACAACAGGCAGGAAAAAGTCTTTCAAATATACAACAAATCTGGTAATTGAAGATGGCTGGAAATGCAAAAAATACGGAACCACTTTGGAGAACACCGTACAACTTGATTGCCCGAATAGTTCAGTGCACTTGCTTTTTCTATCTTACTTTTTTGCGCGCATGTATTGTACCGCCCAGGGGATATCCGCTCTCTCGTCTTTGGCCGCATGCAGGGCAAAATAAGGGTCCCGTAGCATTTGGCGCGCCAGTAGAACGATATCGGCTTTGCCTTCTTCAATGATCTCCGCGGCCTGCCGTGAATCCGTGATCAACCCCACGGCCCCTGTAGCGATAGAAGTTTCCTTTTTTACTTTTTCAGCAAAAGGCACCTGGTAACCAGGAAATATTGGAATCTTAACACGGGCATTCCCTCCTGAAGAGCAGTCTATCAGGTCAGCGTTCACTTTATGCAACATCCTGGCAAGGACAACCGAATCCTCTGGTGTCCAGCCACCCTCCGTCCAGTCCGTAGCGGATATCCTCACAAACAGGGGATACGCAGGGGGCCATACGCTCCGGATCGCCTGGCAAACCGCTACCGGCAACCGGCACCTGTTTTCCAGGCTGCCGCCATATTTATCCATCCGGCGATTGCTGAGAGGAGAGTAAAATTCATGAAGGAGGTAACCATGAGCCGCATGAATCTCTATGACCTTGAAGCGCGCTTCAAGTGCCCGTTGCGCCGCCGCTACAAAATCCTTTATGATCGCCCCTATTTGTTCCTCCGTTAAGGCAAGCGGTTCGCGGTCATCTTCATGGAATGGTATGGCGGAGGGAGCCAACGTTTGCCAGCCACCCTCCGTGAAGGCGAGTTGTTTACCCCCTTCCCATGGCACGGCGCAACTTGCTTTGCGGCCCGCATGCGCTAACTGAATACCCGGTACGCTGCCATGGGTGGTCACAAAATCTGCAATCCGCCTCAAAAATGGGATATGTTCATCTTTGTATATGCCTAAGTCTGCCGGTGTGATGCGGCCCTCGGCTGAGACGGCCGTCGCCTCCATGAAAACCAGTCCAGCACCGCCAATCGCACGACTGCCGATGTGAACAAGGTGCCAGTCGTTTGCAAAACCATCCTGAGAAGAATATTGGCACATGGGAGAAACGGCAATCCGATTGCGCAACGTGATATCTCTTATCTGTAAAGGATCAAATAAATCAGCCACTTATCTAAACTTTTACTAACAACGGGAATCCACCCTATTTGGTTGCATGAATGATACATGCCAGATAAATTCTGGCCCAACCTCTTTCGGGCAGCAACACTGAAGCAGCACTCGGAATCTCGTTGCAACCAAGGATCCGGCTATAAAAAATCCCGTGACCCATCGTTTTATCAGAACCGCAAGTTCCGCTCACACTCATAAAATATTTTTTTCTATGATTCCCTTCAGGTGGGTGATATCAAAGGGTTTACTTAAATATCCTTCCGCTTTTACTTTTTTACTTACCTGTTCTATCTCCGGATGGGCGGAAAACAGGATTACCGGAATATGCTTGGCGGATGGGTTTGTCTTCATCAGGTGAACAGCTTTCTCTCCACCCATCTCAGGTATCCATAAATCCATCAGGACAATATCAGGTTCAAACTGTTCAATATCGGCGATAATATCATCACATCGCATTTTCATTTCCACACGACGATCCGGCCCTTCCAATATCATCCGACATAAATCTAATATTTCCGAATCATCCTCATAAACTAAAATGCATTTTTTCATTATATTGATTTTACATCCCGTTATCAGGTAGTTCTTGATAGGATGCCGGGGCTTAGATGGTGTCCTCTTTATAGGGACGCCCCGACGAAATCACAGTAGTTCTTAATAGGGTGGTTGGGTTTAGATGGACTTCGGCTACATTGAATGAACCTGATCAACTCTCATTATCGAAATGTAAAGATAGTAAAAATGCAGAGAACCACATGTTTCACCCCTTCAGGCTTAGGCTTTACTTTTCAATGCTCACATCGATCCTTTAGAAAGGAAAATATACACGCCTAAATCCCTGATAGTTAATTGATGCCCGCGGCTTACTTAAAGACTAAAAGATATTATACTATGAACCTGGTTGTACAAACAATCAAAAGGATCAACCCGCTTCCAAAGAAAAAAAGCGATCATTTATTATTTTAATTAAAACCGAAAATGCTTAGACTAAATATGATCAGAACCAAGGATAATTGCAGCCAGTGAAAGAGGGTTATTCCCTTTTTGAGGGTATTGATCTCCACTTGCTTTATCATATCACCTTTCAGTGTTTTCCGTAATTTTATTCCTGTTGGCCTTGCTATTACCAACTGTTCCATTTGATTGGTTTGTTTTGATTCCAGTGAAAAATCGGTTTTAAATAATCGGGTATCCCTTCAGTACATTTTAAAAACAAGCCTTAAATAACAGAACCGTAATGCAGCGATGAAAAACGGAAGGATACCGGTAGTTTCAAATACGAAATCGTTTGGCATTTCATAAAGAGGAGGTAAAAAAAATATTCGTAAACTGCTCATCTTTATCAGGATCCACACCCGGCTTGTTTGGGATGCTTTCAGAAGATCAATCATTGGATACCGAATGTTGCCCGACACGGCTGCAGCATCTAAGGCAACGATCGTTAAATGACACCGGCAATTAATGATCATTTAAAGCCTCCGCTTTTTTCAAAATTCACCCACTATTTCACCGGGGCTGTGTTTCGGCATCAGCGACTCCACTGGGCGGCAATGCATGTTCATTCACCGAACCGCAGGATCATTCCACCGAACCATTCAAATATCTTGGATTTCATCAAAAATACGCTGAAAGGTCCCGTAATCCCCTGCGCTATACAACACGAAAATCACCTCCTTCAGGGTTCCGGGATGCTTTAGGAAATCATTTGTACTTTCAAGGGCGACGCGGGACGCCTGATCAAAGGGATATCCATAAACACCCGTACTGATGGCCGGAAAAGCAATGGAGCGCAAATGGTGGTCCACAGCCAGTTGCAGGCTATTGTCATAACAGCCCGCGAGCAGGCGGGCTTCATGGCTGCCGCCACCATGCCATACCGGACCTGCGGTATGGATCACATATTTGGCAGGCAGCCGGTATCCTTTGGTAATTTTAGCCTCGCCGGTGGCGCAGCCGCCCAGCGTCCGGCATTCCGCCAATAATTCAGGGCCGGCGGCCCGGTGGATGGCGCCATCCACCCCGCCACCACCCAAAAGTGTGGTATTGGCGGCGTTCACGATAGCATCCGCTTGCACTTTCGTAATGTCGCCCTGTACTATTTTAATCTCTGCCATTTTAAATATTTTTTTAACGTGCAAATCCATTGCGTTTTATATCCTTAAATTTACCGATAAAATCTCGAACTTATGAGTACACAGATCACCTGTCCGCATTGCCATTCCCCTTTTGCCCTGGAAGACGTACTGACCGAGGATGTCGAAAAGTCCTTAAAACAGCAGTATGAAGAGCGTTTTCGGGAATCTACCGCTAAACTGCAGCAGGAACGTTCAGCCTTATTATTGCAACAAAAGGCCTTCGAGGAAAAAAAGCAACGGGAGAATGAGCTGTTCAGCCAACGGCTGGAAAAGGAAAAACAAAAAATGCACCAGGAAGTGCAGGAGCAGATTCGAAAATCCGTCGCCGGCGATTATGAGAACCGCGTCAAAATAATGGAACAAACCTTAAAGGATAATGAAGAGAAATTAAAATTGGCGCGTGATGGGGAGATGCGGATACTCCAATTGCAAAAGCTGCTCAAGGATCAAAAGGAAGAAATGGATTTTCAGTTGCAAAAAAAGCTGATGGAAACCCAGAAAGAGATAGAAGAACAGGCCTCTAAACGGGCCCAGGAAACGCACGAACTGAAGCTGAAGGAAAAAGAGCACCAGATCGAACAAATGAAAAAGCTGATCGAAGAGATGAAACGTAAAAGCGATCAGACCTCCATGCAATTGCAGGGAGAGGTGCAGGAACTGGCACTCGAAGAAATATTGCGGGTGACCTTTCCCTACGACGCCATCACCGAAATAGGGAAAGGTGTCCGGGGTGCGGACGCGATACAGGTAGTAAAAAATCACCTCGGGCAACCCTGCGGAAGCATTATTTATGAAAGCAAACGTACCCAGGCATTCTCCGACGGATGGATCGAGAAATTAAAGACCGACATGCGCAATACGGGCGCCGACATCGCCATCATTGTCACCCAGGTCATGCCCAGGGACATGGAGCGTTTCGGGCAAAAAAGCGGCGTTTGGGTCTGCAACTTTCATGAAGCCGTCAACCTGGCCCATGTACTCCGCGACGGGCTGATCAAAATTCATCAGGCCATGAAAAGTCAGGAAAACAAAGGGGAGAAAATGCAGATGTTATATGACTTTTTGACGGGCAATGAATTCCACCAGCAGGTGGAGGCAATCGTGGAGGGCTTTATGCAAATGAAAAACGGCATTATCAAAGAGCGCATGCAAATGGAAAAAATATGGAAAGAGCGGGAGAAGCAACTGGAGAAGGTCATACTCAATACGACCCATATGTATGGCTCCGTGAAAGGCATTGCGGGCTCTGCTATCAGCGAAGTGAAACTGCTGGAAGGCGGGGATGACCAATAACACAAAAACCTTATTGCCCGCCATGTTGCAAGATGCTCCTGCATCCCGGAATAATGCGCCCAGTACATTCCGGGAAGTATTACATGATCAATGGAGGGGCGTCCGCGCCGCGGCCCCTTTATCCTGTGAGGACGCTGTAACAGAACGTCCTGCCCCAGCGGTCCACAAGGACGGATCGTCAATCACCCACTAACAAAAGATAAGGGGGCGTATAAAAAGACAATGCTGCCACAGCAATTGCACTGCTGATGAAAGGAGGGTTTCTGCTGCACCTCTCTGATAACCGGGCGTCTTTATCAGATGCCAGATCACCGGAAGCGTTCCACCTTCCGGTGAGCCAATCGGAAAGAATCAAAAACGAATCCGCTGCAGGGGCATGGTCCCGGACACCTTATCAAAAATCTTATTCTACAATTGGTGTGATCTTAAACCGGTAAGCATAATCACCGTAATTCAAACGGTATTGCGGCATGGGCCAGGCACCCCAGGAATTAATACAACCCAGCCCCATTTGCTGCAGGTCGATGCTGAGCACTGTCATGTTACGCTCTTTGAGTTCACCGGAATGGCTGTTTTGCTTTTTCAATCCATCGTCCAGGTCCTTGTCCAAATAATGCCGCGCAGCCAGGTTTAATACCGTGTCGGAGGTGATCATAATACCGGCCCCCTGTGGGCTGGTGATTTTCATCCACCGTACATCGGATTTATTGCCGGTTTCCTGCGGACGCACATAAGGATGAAATTGCGCCGATACCGTTCCCTGATAAAGGCCAACAAACTCATTGTCTTTCCGGTCCCAATAACTTTCCCCCGGTCCGCGGCCATACCACGTCATTTGACTATAGGCCTTGGGTAACATCAGCTGCATTCCGAATTTTGGAAGCATGGGCACTTTATGGGTGGTATCCGCCTTCATGGCCTCCGAAACGATGATCTCCCCTTTCCCGTTGATCTCATAGCTAAGCACCAGGGTGGCGTATACATAAGGCAGATCATAATGCATTGTCAGACTTGCTTTATCCGGATCCGAGCTTTCTATGTGGTAATCCAGCAACGCGTAATCTTCACTGACGCGTTTCCAGTTCAGCAACAATTCGGGGAATTGGGCACCGTAATCATTGTCGGTGGGTGGCCGCCAGAAGTTTGGCTTCAGACTGTAGCCCGCTTTCACCAGGTCCGTTCCCCTTACGTTATAGCTGTGAATAAGCCCGTCACGTTTGGAGAAAGTGATCTTAAAATCATTTCCGGTGACGGTGATGTCTTCATCCCCGTCATTTACCTTCACCGCGCCTGCATCCTGCAATGCCAGTTCGGGCAACTGCTGCCGGACCACTGCGATCTGGTCCTTGGAAACCTCCCAGTCGGCCGGAACCAGTCCTTCGGCATGCTTTGTCTTATAATACAAGTTCAGGTAAACTTCCCGGCCAGCCATGTCACCCAGATCATAATGCAGGTCAAGGTCCTTTTTCTCCCGGGGCCCTATCCGCAGATCATCGGTCCTGCCGGTTTTGATTACCATTCCATCGGCGACCACCTCCCATTTCAAATAGACACCACTCAGGTCTTTGAAAAAGTTCTCATTGTATATTTCAATCTTTCCCGTCAGGGGGGCCACCCCGCTGGTATGAATGTTCTGATAGACCTTTTTTACATCCAGCATATGGGGATGCAGGCTGCGATCGGGCGCTACGAGCGCATTGCACATAAAATTCTGATCGCTGGGCATTTCTACACCGTAGTCGCCGCCATAGGCCCAGATGGTATCCCCGCGGTCCGTGACCTTCTGCAAACCCTGATCCACAAAATCCCAGATATAGCCGCCCTGCAACCTGGGATAATATTTCCGGATCGTATCCCAGTAATCATGAAAGCCGCCCTCTGAATTACCCATCGCATGCGCATATTCCACCAGGATGAAGGGCTTGTCCTTAAATTTGCCTTCCTTCACATGGCGCGCCATATCTTTTGGGGAAGTATACATGGGGCAGAAAATATCGGAATAAGGGGTCCTGCTGGCAGGCTCGTATTCTACGGGCCGGGAAGGGTCCCGGTGTTTGATCCAACTGTAACATTTTTCGAAGTTCACACCCATGCCCGCTTCATTGCCCATTGACCATATAATGACGCTCGGGTGATTCTTGTCCCGCTCCACCAGGCGCGTGTCCCGCTGGAAATGCTGTAAAAACCAATCCGGCTTTTTGGACAGTGAATTTTTGCCAAAGCCCATACCATGGGTTTCCAGATTTGCCTCATCCACCACGTACAATCCGTATTTGTCACAAAGCTTATACCAATAGGGATCGTTGGGATAATGGGAAGTTCTGACCGCGTTAATGTTATTCTCTTTCATGATGCGGACGTCCTGTTCCATTCTTTTTTTGGAGATATACTGTCCCGTGATGGGATCCATTTCATGGCGGTTGGTCCCTTTGATCAAAATGGCCTTGCCGTTCACATAGAGCACGCCGTCTTTTATCTCCACCTTCCTAAATCCCGCCTTTTGAGGGATCACTTCCATCAGTTTCCCGTTTCCATCGGTCAACGTGGTAATGACGGTATACAAATAAGGGGTTTCCGCCGTCCATTCGTGGGGCGATTTTACCGAAAGGGTAATATTCTTAAACGCGCCTGAATCCTTCAGCGCTACTTTTGCCTTTTTGATCAGCCGGCCGGTGGAATCCAGCAATTCAACGGTGGCATGACAATCCTTCAGGGCCTTGTCCGCATTATTTAAAAAATCAAGGCTGACAGCCAGTTTTCCGTTTTTATAGTGATCCGTTAAATCGGGGATAATCTGGATGTCGCGGATATGAGTTTTGTTTCGCGCATATAAATACACATCCCTGTTCACGCCGGCCATCCGCCACATGTCCTGGTCTTCCATGTAACTGCCGTCACTCCAGCGATATACCTGGAAGGCGATCAGGTTCTTTTCTCCAGGCTTCAGGTATTTGGTAATATTAAACTCGGCCGGTGATTTACTGTCCTCACTGTAGCCGACCCATTTCCCGTTTACCCACAAATAAAAGCAGGATCGCACCGATCCAAAATGAATGTAAATATCTTTACCATCCCAGTTTTTATCGATCATGACTTCCCGGCGGTAAGAACCTACGGGGTTATAATTATGCGGCACATGGGGAGGATCGGGTGTCATCAGGTAGTCAAAATCATAACGGATGTTCACATAAATGGGAATCCCGTATCCGTTCACCTCCCAGGTAGCCGGGACCTTAAAATTATCCCAGTGGCCGTCATTGTAATCCGTCTTCCAGAAACCCAGCGGACGGTCAGCGGGCTTGGGCACCCATTTGAATTTCCAGGTGCCGTCGAGTGACTGGTACCATGCGGATGCGGAGGGGTCATCCTTCTTTGCCAGCGCCAGGTTCTCATAGGCGAAATAACTGGCGTGCATGGGTTCACGGTTGACCTCGTTTTTAAATTCGTTTTCCCAAAAGGACGCGGGTTCCTGCGCGCAGGCAAGCAGCGTGACAAGCATGCAAAGCAGCCCGGTGATTAATCGCTTCATCTGTATGATTTATCAAATGTTAAACTTTCCTATGGCAAATATTTATCAATGATCTTTCGCAGGGCCTTTTCCTTCTCGTTTAACCGCTCCAGCAGGATTAACTGATTTTTGGACCGGTTGAAATTATGCATGGGATACCTGACCGGATAATAAACATCGCCGTTCAGGTAATCGGTTAAAAACCTGATCCCCTGCATGTAGATCATAAACTGTCCGGCGTAGAACAGCATCTCTTTTTCCGTATGGGTCAGCGCGTCCCCTAATTCGGGAAGGTAACCGTTCATCAATGCCTCGTAATAATCGTCCCGGATGGTTATTCTGGAGAAATCCGTTTCTTCCTCTGAAGCATGACTGACATAAGTACGCACCATATCCCCCAGGTCGGAAATGAGTTTCCCTGGCATCAGCGTATCCAGGTCGATCACACAGACGCCCTCGTTGGTTTTATCATCCAGTAAAACATTGTTTATTTTGGTATCGTGGTGCATCAGCCTGTCAGGAAAATCCTGATCAGTCTTCAACTCTTCATAGGTAATGGGGATCTGCGAATGACGCTCAAAAGCATCTATCAGCTCTGCGGCCCTTTCCATGCGTTCTTCACCGGCATCATTGACCGCGCTTTGGAAATCACTGTAACGAAGCGTCAGGTTGTGAAAATTAGGAATGGACGGCAGAAAGTTGCTCAGATCGATCCCGGAAAGATTATGCGCCAGTCTGCCGAATTGCCTGGCCGCCTCGTAGGCCTGTTTGGGGTTATCCGCTTCATTTACTGAGAAGGAATGCGCCACATAAGGCAACATCCGCCAATAATCCCCCTTCCATTCGAAAAGATACTTCCCATTCCCGGCAGCTACCGGTGCCAGGAAAAAATATTCCGGATGTTTTTGGCGCAGGTAATCGGCCGCTTTGCGGTGGTTTTGGACGATCACATGGGGATCCCTGAACACATGGGTGTTGATACGCTGAAGAATGTAATCCTTGCCGTCGATGCCGGTGCCGGATTTATGATGTAGCCTGAAGGTATTATTGATCAGGCCCGAACCGTGCTTTTCAATGCGATAAGCCCCGTAGTCAAGTCCAAACCCTTCCAGAATACGCGGGGTGACGATCATGACCAGAGATTTTCAGGATAAAGGCCTTCCGCGATCAATGCTTCCAGGTTTTTGCGTACAAAGGGCGCGTCCTCCTGATAAGTGACGCCAAACCATTGCATGGTGGTGGGAATAACCTTCACGGTGCCCTGGCGGTTGGCGATGTAATAATCCACGACCGTAGGGATCAGAAATTCCGCCTTCGGATTCGTCATGTTCTCCTTCAGGAAGGTCTTGAACATTTCCTGTGTCAGTTTAAAAACATTTTCATGGAATCCCCAGAAATTCATGGACACCGGGGTAGCGGGGGACAATATATGATCATGCCCTTCCTCATCGCTATAGACAGGACGCCCGTTTTCCAGCGATATTTTTGTACGCTCCGTAATGGTATCCAGGTTTCCGTTCCCGTCCACAGTACAGACACCCCTGGAAACAGAACCATGCTCGGAAAGGGTTTTCCCGAGTTCATATCCCATGACGCTGTAGCGTTTTTCGCTGCACTCTCCGTCCAGAAAAGCCACCATCTTCTCAAAAGCTTCCCTGCCATAGAAGTCATCCGCGTTGATCACGGCAAAGGGCTCTTTGATCGCATCTTTTGCGCAAAGCACCGCATGCGCCGTTCCCCATGGCTTCTGCCGGTTTGCCGGCAACTTTTCCTCACCTATAAAGCTTTCAAGGCCCTGGTAAACATAAGCTATTTCCACCGCACTCCCCTTCAGTTTGTCGTTGAATATCGTTTCAAATTCATCCGCGAAGTCTTTACGGATGATGAATACTATCTTACCGAATCCCGATTTAATCGCATCATAAATGGAATAATCAATAATCGTCTCTCCGTTTGGCCCAAAATGGTCCATTTGCTTGATCCCTCCGTAACGGCTGCCCATACCCGCAGCTAAAATCAAAAGTGTTGGTTTCTGCATAATTAAAGCATTTAATTTTTGTACATTTATCGCCCATTGGCACGCATTAGCCAATTCGGGGCTAAAATTAGCTATTAATCAATAAACTATTCAAACATCCCGGCTTTTATTAAAATATTTATGACAAAAGTAACAATAGGATTGATACTTTTAATGGGAACACTGCATTTGCAAACGCGTGCGCAGTCCGGCCAAAAGGTCAACCCGGACAGCATCTCCAAAAAAATGCAGTGGTTCGCCGATGCCAAACTGGGCATCTTCATCCATTGGGGCATTTACTCGGTCAAGGGCGTAGGAGAATCCTGGTCTTTCCACAACCGGGAAATACCCTATAAAACGTACATGTCCCAATTAAAAGGGTTCACCGCAAAAAATTACCATCCCCAGCAATGGGCTGACCTGATCAGGGAGAGTGGTGCGAAATACGCGGTCATGACCACCAAGCACCATGACGGCGTAGCCCTCTGGGACTCCAAATGCGGCGGGATCAACGTGGTAAAGAACACCCCCGCCCACAGAGATGTATTGGCGCCGCTGTTTGCGGCGCTGCGCAGAGACAGCATCAAATGCGGTGCGTATTTTTCCCTGATCGACTGGTCCTATCCTGACTATCCCGGTTTTCTAAAAGACTCCTCCCGTTACCGGATAAAGGATGACCCTGCCCGCTGGCAACGATTTTTGAACTATTACCAATGCCAGTTAACCGAAGTGCTGGACCTGTACAACCCGGACCTGATCTGGTTCGATGGAGACTGGGAGCACAGCGCTAAGGAGTGGCAGGCGGCCAAAGTACGCAAAATGATCCTCGCCCATAACCCGAATACAATCATCAACGGAAGGCTGGCAGGCTATGGGGATTACGATACACCGGAACAAAATTTCCCCGTCACCAGGCCCAACCTCCGCTGGTGGGAACTTTGCATGACCGTCAATAATAACTGGGGCTGGCAGCCTCAGGACACCGCCTGGAAAACGCCTTATCAGATTATCCGCATCTTCGCCGACTGCATCGGGATGGGTGGCAACCTGTTGCTGGACATCGGTCCAAAGGGTGATGGTTCCATCACCCCCCAGGACGCCCATACGCTAAAGGAACTGGGCAAATGGACTCATAAAAACAGCGAGGCCATTTATGGCACCCGGGCGGGCCTGCCCCAGGGGCATTTTTATGGTCCCTCCACCCTTTCCAAGGACTCCACTACGCTCTATTTATTTTTACCGGGCAAAGGTGATGAGCAAGCCGTTATCAAAGGGTTGCATAACAAGATCAAATCCATCACCGTCGTAGGCAACGGCACCCGCCTCTCCCATCACATCGTGGGAAAGATATCGTGGAGCCCCGTACCGGGACTCGTGTACATTCCCGTATCCGCGGACGTGCAGGATCGATACATGACGGTGTTGGCGGTAAAACTGGAAGGGACATTAAAACTGTACCGGGGCAAGGGAGGGTTACAATAACAACTAACTGAAAATGGGACGCTGCCGTCAGGACGAAACATCGAAAACATCCTTCTTCCGCCACGCAATTAATAGAAACAACAAGCCTTGATAAAATGCCTCGGTCTATTTTGTAAAAAAATCTCAAACAATATCAAACCTTTTGAAATGAAAAAATGCTTTCTGATCACCCTCGTCATGCTGGCGGGGATGCTCCAGGTCGCTGGAGCAAAAAATGAAGATCCAAACCTCGGCATCATACCTGCACCTGTTTCCATCGCCCGAAAAGCAGGGACCTTTCACCTGACGACGGCCACACGGCTGGCTGCTACCGGAACGGAGGCGCAGCAGGTGGCAGGTATGTTTAACGCATTCTTAAAAGAGAACTACGGTTACACCCTAAAGACTACCCAGGAGAGCGCACCCGGTAACAATTCCATTGTTTTGGCCATCCGGGAGAATGTTGCGCCCAAAGAAGGCTACCGGCTGGCTATTACCAGAAAAAGCATTGCCATACAAGGTGCTGACGGACCGGGTTTGTTTCATGGTTTGCAAAGCCTGATTCAAATGCTGCCGGTGGAAAAACAAGCGGACTATACGCTGCCCTGCGCGATCATCAATGATTATCCCCGGTTCACCTACCGCGGTATGCACCTGGATTGCGGCCGTCATTTTTTCCCGGTCTCTTTTGTCAAGGAATACCTCGACATGATGGCGCGCTATAAATTCAACACCTTTCACTGGCACCTCACCGAAGACCAGGGCTGGCGTATCGAGATCAAAAAATACCCTCGGCTCACAACGATCGGTTCCCGGAGAAACGAAACCGTCATAGGGCACAACTCGGGTAAATATGACGGCAAACCCTACGGCGGCTACTATACGCAGGACCAGATCCGCGACGTTGTACAGTATGCCAGGGAGCGTTATATTACC
>DASULB010000572.1:0-6006 GCA_036278455.1 Chitinophagaceae bacterium
ATTAACAATGAATTCTGGGCATTGCCCGTCGTTGTAGTTTCCATAATAAATCGTTATTAGATGATGACTAATGATATTTCTATAAAGGGATAAAATATTATGCCAGTTTTCTACTGACCCCATTGGAAGGGGTTGAACCGTTTACTATAGTGAATCCTATTACAAAATGGGTAAAAATCTACCCAGGATCCAGTTCAATGGGCCGATGTTCAATAACAGCAGTTATTGGCCCCTGAATATTAGAGATGGAACAGTGGTATTGAAAATTTTACAAAAAAGGATTGATTTTTTTAGACAGTCTTCAAATGTTATTTTATCATAGCTTTTATTGGTATATTTACAAGTGATTTGTGGCGTCAGGCCTATCCTCTGAACCGTTTTTTTCATTGTTACCTTTCCATACCCATAGGAATAAGTATTAAATAAATCATTATGTCAGAGCACACAACTGATAAGTCCAAAATATCCGCTCAAAATCTTTTTCCGGTTGTGGGGATTGGAGCCTCAGCTGGTGGCTTGAGCGCTTTTAAGCAATTCATAAAAGTCATGCAAACGCCCGCCATGCTTTGCATCTTAACAGGGCCGGAGCATACTTATGAATTCGCGAATGAACCTTATAGACAGCTGATTGGGAATAGAAATCCTATCGGTAAACCACTAAAAGAAGTATTACCTGAGTTGGAAAAAGATTTTTCCGAGATATTGGATAAAGTTTATCAGACAGGCGAAACTTTTAGGGGTAAGGAATTGCCGGTTACTTTAGCACGCGGTGGAAAATTGGAAAGGGTCTTTGTGGATTTTACCTATCAGGCATTTAACGATAAGGATGGAAGGACAGAAGGTATCCTGGTCTTTTACTATGATGTTACCGAACAGGTCGTTGCCCGGAATAAAATAAAAGAAAGTGAGGAGAGGTTTCGCCGCTTAGTCCTGGGATTGCCTATCGCCGTCTACACTTGCGATATGGACGGATACCTTAAATTATACAATGAAGCGAGTGTTCAGCTTTGGGGCCGTAGGCCGGAAATAGGGAAAGACCTTTGGTGCGGATCATGGAAATTATTTACGACAGACGGCAAGCCTCTACCGCTAGATGAATGCCCGATGGCCATCATATTGAAAGAAGGGCATATCATTCATAGGGAGATGGTGATTCAAAGACCTGATGGCGTGAGACGCCACGTGATCACCTATCCACAACCTGAGTACGATCTTAACGGAAAAATGCTAGGCGCCATTAATACATTAATTGACGTTACAGAACAGGTTGATACCAGGAGGAAAATTGAAGCGAGTGAAAAAATATTTTACGATATTGCAAACAATGTGCCCACGCTGATATGGGTTTCTGATGTCAATGGACAAAGGACCTTCTTTAATAAATCATGGCAGAAAGCTACCGGAAGGTCCCTCAGGCAGGACGAAGGTATGGGCTGGATAGAAACGGTACACTTAGATGATAGAGAAATGTTTTTAAAAAAATATACCGAAGGGATAGAAAAGCGGATGGCTTTTGAAATAGAATACCGCCTCTGTCGTAACGACGGTGTATATCGCTGGACCCTCAGTAGGGGAAAACCAGTGTATGATAGCGAAGGGAATTTTTCAGGATTTCTTGGAGTTTGCCATGATATTCATGATCAAAAACTGATGGAGCAAAGAAAGGATGATTTTATCAGCATGGCCAGTCATGAAATGAAAACACCACTTTCAACCGCAAAAGCATATTTGCAATTGCTGGAAGAGTCTATGGATATAAACAATGAGAAGGTTGCCCGCTATGTAAAGAAGGCGGGTATTGCCATTGAAAAACTGAACGCTTTGATATCGGATTTATTGGATGTAAGCAAAATTAAACAAGGGAAGTTAAATTATAATTTCACTACGTTTGACTTTATCGAAATGGTAGACAGCGCGATAGAAGCGGTACAATATGCTTCTATAAAACATACCATCATAAAGAGTGGGGAACCAGTGGAAGAAGTTAACGGTGACAGAGACCGGTTGCATCAGGTAGTTGTTAATTTATTGAGCAATGCGATAAAATATTCACCGATGGCCGAAAGGGTATATGTAAATATAATAAGGGAGAAGGATAATATAAAAGTCTCAGTAAAAGATGAAGGGATCGGCATTTCAAAGGATAACCTTGAGAATATTTTTGAAAAATACCACCGGGTAAAAGACCCAAGCATGCAGTCACAGGGTCTTGGCATAGGTTTATTTATTTCCTATGAGATTATCCAGCGTCATCACGGTAAGCTTTGGGTGGAAAGCGAACCCCGAAAGGGAAGTGTATTTTATTTTACTATACCGGTAGTTCAATAGATTTCATGACCTACCATTAAATAAACGCAGCAGAAGATGAGAAAATGTATTTTGATTTATGAAGATGACCCCGAATTATCTGAAATATGCCAGGCGTTACTTGCGCAGCCTGACCGGCATATAGAAGTAAAAGACCGATGTGACCATATAATTTCTGATATTGAACAGTTTAAACCGGGTGTTATTTTAATGGATTTATGGATTCCGGAAATGGGCGGGAAAAAGGCAACCGTCTTAATAAAAGATAATCCCGATACGAAGGGTATTCCTGTAATACTTTTTTCTGCCAATCCGGAAATTGATAAAATAAGCACAGAAGTGAACGCCGATGGCTATATAACTAAACCCTTTGATATTGCCATTTTTAGGGAAACAGTGGAAAAGAACATTTTGTAAAAAGTGGCTGCTACAACTTTGTTTTATAAATCTTTCTAAATGTTTATTTATCGATCTTCTATAGCGTAGATGCAATTTTATGTTGGAGTGAGTCCTGCGCCATATATGAGATACATGGTGTAGCATACAATAGTAATGACTAATAAAAAATCATGTGAAAAAGCGGATATTAATCGTAGACGATGATTTGCTGGTTTCAAAGGCGTTGACACTCCTTATTGAAAGTGAAGGCTATGATGTTGAAACCAAATTTAGCGGGAAAAAGTTGTTAAACGAACCGGCTTTGTCAGCTGATCTGATTTTGCTGGATCGGCATCTTACGGACATGGATGGATTGAATATTTGTAAACACTTAAAGATGCAGGCGTCCACTCAAAACATCCCTATTATCATCATTTCTGCCTCCGCTGATCTTGAAGCCCTGGCCAGAAATGCAGGGGCTGATGATTTTGTGATAAAACCCTTTATTATCCGGGAATTATTGGATAAAGTGAAGCGTGCATTAATTAATATCTCAGACTATTAGCGCCATGGTATCCGTAAATTCAGGGTCTGGTCAGGAAAATAGCTAATCATTGGTGCCACGGTGCCAGTGTGTTCCGCAAAAACCCGAACAGGTTGTTCAGGTAAAAATGACTTGCTAAAACCGTTAGTCGGTTATAAACTCATCATTTCCTTGAACCGTACTGCCTGTCTGCGGGATACTTCGATTTTTTCGCCGCCTTTCATTTCAAGCAGCAATCCACCGTTAAAGTAAGTATCTATTTTTTCGATCATCCGCATATTGACAATGTGTTTGCGGTTGGCGCGAAAGAACATCCGGTCGTCAAGGCGTTCTTCCAGGGCGTTAAGCGACTTTAAAATCAGCGGTTTGTTGGCTTCAAAATATACCCGGGCGTAATTGCCCACACTTTCAAAAAGACGGATATCGGAAAGTTTGACAAACCAGCAATGATCGCCGTCTTTGACAAATACCTGGTCGTTCTCAAAAAGCTTGTTGTTGTTAGTGGTGGTCAGCTTCTCATTTTCCTCCTGACGTAGTTTCTGTATTGCGTCGGTCAGGCGCTGAGGCTCAATGGGTTTTAACAGGTAATCCAAGGCGTTGAATTCAAAGGCTTTAATGGCGTATTCGTCATAAGCAGTGGTAAAGATGACGCGAGGCGCTTTTTCCAGTTCCCCAAGCAGTTCAAAACCGGTTTTATCGGGCATCTGAATATCAAGGAACAACAGATCGGGATTTAACGTTTCTATTTTTTCCAGCCCGTCCTTGGCATTCACGGCTTCTCCCACCACCTCTATTTCGGGAAAATCACCCAAAAGGTTCTTTAATTCGGTCCTCGCAAGTCTTTCATCATCAATAATCAATGCACGTACCATGGTATCTTTTTTTAAGGGTAGCTATTTCTTTTCTATGATTTGCATCTGCACGCAATATAATATTGTTTTCTAACAATTCATTCCGCGGCTCCGCTCAAGCGTCAAAACCACTTCCCTGACCGGCTTTCCTTACAATGCTATCTCCACCTTTGCCTCCACCATGTGGCCGTTTACATTATAAATATCAAAGCTCGCCTTGTCTTTATACAATAATCCCAGGCGTTGGCGGGTGCTCTGCAAACCAAACCCCCCTCCGCCGCCGTTGTTGCGAAGCTGGCCAGTATTCTGGATCGTAATCTCATGCTGTAGTTTGTTAATATGGGATCTGATGGTGAGACATCCGCCGTTCACCGATTTGGAGATGCCGTGTTTGATGGCATTCTCCACCAGGGTTTGCAACATCATGGGAGGTACGGGAAGCTCCAGGGTATTTCGGTCGATATCATAGTTTACCTGTAGTCTTTCTTCAAAACGAATATGTTCCAGTGCCAGGTAATCCCTGACAATATTGATCTCATTTTCCAAACTGACGGTCTCCACCTTTTCAGCCTGCATGGAGTTGCGCAGGATATTGGATAGTTCAGTCACGGCGGTCCGCGCCCGGCGCGGATTCTCATCAATCAAGGCCCGGATGCTGTTGAGCGCATTGAACAGGAAATGGGGGTTCAGCTGGGCCTTAATCTTGCGTAGTTCCAGATCCTTTACCACCGATTCCATCCGCAGCTTATCCAGTGTATATTGTTGATCCTTCTGAAAATAATGCCACAAAAAATAGATCATCGTCCAGGCGGAGATCAAAAAGGATAAAATAATAAAAGTACCGAAAGAGAAAAGTTTGGCATCATTGTCCAGCGGACGAAATAGGATGTTAAAGGTGCCCCTGATGAGGGTAATCAGTGAGGCACACAACGCCACGGCAATCAACAGCCGGAAGATAAGTCTGTCCAGGGGATACCGGAGCCAGTCAAAGGAGATCACCACCAGCCGCAACAGGTGGGTAAATATGATCCCGGACACCACCATAACGGTCAGACTTATAAAATAATTCCCTGACATCGGACGGCTGTAATAAAACGCCAGTACAATGTTAAGCAACATCCAAAACACCCACCCGCCAGTCTGGCACCACCAGTAATATTTCGAAGCACGTTTAATCATGAGCAGATATTCCCCAATATTACAAATATATTGGCTTTGAAGGCTTCTTTTTACGGCTTTGTTACAGGTGGAAGGCGGTCGGGATAAACGGGCGGGGGAATAAAATCCCCGCATGAAATTTGTGCTGGATTTCCCATTATGATCCGCCTCAAAGAAAAGTATTATCTTTGAAGGTTTAAAAAAGCACTCCATTCCCATGGAAATAACACCTGGTTCACTCCTAAAAGAGATTACATGGCCGGAAGACCTTCGTAAATTAAACCGTTCCCAGCTCAACAGGGTATGTGATGAATTAAGGCAATACATCATTGATATGGTCAGCGTTCACGGCGGTCATTTTGGCGCCAGCCTGGGCGTGGTCGAGCTTACCGTGGCCCTTCATTATGTTTTTAATACCCCTGACGACCAGCTGGTATGGGATGTCGGCCACCAGGCTTATGGCCATAAGATATTGACGGGGAGGCGGGATCAGTTTTTTACCAACCGCCAGTACAGGGGGTTAAGCGGATTTCCCCGCCGTGCAGAAAGTGACTATGATACCTTCGGGGTTGGGCACTCCTCCACATCCATCTCTGCCGCCCTGGGAATGGCACTTGCAGATGTACAAAAGGGGGACACCCGCCGCCAGCATATCGCGGTCATCGGCGACGGCGCCCTGACCGGTGGAATGGCCTTTGAGGCCATGAATCACGCGGGGGTGTCCAAAACGAACCTGCTGATTATCCTCAATGACAATTGCATGAGCAT
>DASULB010000573.1:0-17493 GCA_036278455.1 Chitinophagaceae bacterium
CCTCGGCCGCCGTCTGGTCATCAAAGCCAATCTCTCCCACCCCCACAACGCCTTCCTTGTAAATGAACAGGGGCAGGATCTCCATGACTTGTTCGGCCAGCGCCTCGTTGTTGGCTTCTTTGGAATTTAGCCCGATGGTGCAATAGTGTTTGATCCCGAATTGTGAGGCACGGAATCGTTCCCAACCGACGAGGCTGCTGTAATAATCACGGAAACTATCCACGCCCGTACGCGGCTGGCCAAGCCAGAAGGCCGGTTCTAACACAGCCACCACCCCCGCACGGGCCATGGCCTGGTAATCATCCGTGGTGCGTGAGGTCATGTGTATGTGCGGATCGAAAAACCGCATGTCTTTGATGATGTCCAGGTAATCTTGCATGACAGCCATGGTGTATTGTATTTAAGTTTGAAAAGATGGAATCCGGTGAGGTACCGTCAAATGTGCTCCTTCAATCCGTCAGCATCTCCCACGTGAGTTTTCCCGCTTCAATCTGTTGTTTGTACAAAGGGTATTGATCCAATAGTTCCCGCGCCTGTTCATAATCGCTTTGTGCGCAGGCCAGCAGGGCCGCTTGTAGCTCCCGGTCATTACCGGATTGGGAAAGTCGCCGGATGTCCGGGAAAATCCCTTCATCCAGGAACCTGCCGACAGGCCGCCACAGCAGGGAACTGACCGGCCGCGACGCTGCCCAGCGCTCATGTGCGTAATCAGATAAGATATGCGCGAGACGGGCGTTAGCCCTTTCATCCAGTCCGATGATGCGATTGGCGGGTTTAGCCATAAAAAAAGCCTTCAGTACCAGTTGGTTCCAGGCGGCCTCCTCCAGGTATTCCGATGGATAAGGGTTATCCAGTACCACAGCTTCAAAGACGCTGCCGATATTGTTCCTGACACCTTCCGATGCCCGATGCCTGAAGGCTTCGGGATAAGCGAACAAAGGCAGGGTCCCGTACAGTGCTACCTGTTCATTCATCTCTGCCGACTTGAAAAGGTTCTCCATTTGCCGGGTGTAGGCAGCCGCATCCTGTGCTGGCAAATGCAGCAACCACCAGCTCCGTGCTAAACGGTCGGCGGACCACCCGGCAATCGTAAAATTTTTTCGTATGCTTTGTATACCCTCTAAGCCGATTGTTTCCCCGCTTGCGGGATACGCCTTTTTGACGAACCGGGGGATGGCGGTGAAGGTGAGATTGAAAAAAGAGATTTTATGCTCTTTTTCGTAGCGCTGCAGCTGCTCCTGAAGCCAGAGGTATTCCTTTTCAGAAACCGATTTCCTGATTATCCGATCCAACAAAGCAAGCATCTGTTGGACGTCATATTGATATGCCATGCCGTTCCCCATTCTTTCTCAGCCATAAAAGTAAGGGAAAGATAACAGAAAGTAAAAGCGAAAGATAATTTGATTTATATTAATTTATTTTTAATAAATTTGATCGTCGATTGAAAATTGCAGGTTAATCCCTTCCTTTTCAGCCTAATTTACATTTAACATAAATCTACCTATGTCATCTCGCAGAAGTTTCTTAAAACAATCCGGCATATTCACCGGTGGTATTTTAATGGCCCCTTCCTTGTTAACAGCGACAGGATGCAGCGCAGTGAGCGCCTCCAACTATAAAGTGGGGCTTCAGCTCTATACAGTACGTGATGCCATGGACAAGGACCCCCGCGGTACCCTGGCCAAAGTGGCGAAGATCGGTTATAAGGAAATGGAGGGGGCTACCTATACAGGCTCCGAGAAATTCTACGGCATGGATGTTGCCACATTTGCCGGAGTATTGAAACAAAACGGTCTGACAATGCCCAGCAGCCATTATGCGCTTGGTTCGCCCACGACCAAAGGGACCATTCTGAGTGATTGGGAGCATGCAGTGGAAGATGCCGCACAACTGGGACTTAAATACATGGTTTGCGCCTATCTGCCCGAAGACAGGCGTAAGACACTGGATGATTATAAAAAAGTGGCCGATGAGCTTAATAAGGCGGGGGAGACCTGTAAAAAACATGGTATCCAGCTTTGCTACCATAACCACAATTTCGAATTTCCAAAGTTAGATGGCCAGGTCCCTTATGAGGTATTGCTGAAATCAGCGGATAAAGATCTGGTCAAGATGGAGATGGATATCTATTGGATCACCAAGGCGGGCTACGATCCGGTTGCCATGTTTAAGGAACACCCTGGCCGCTTCGAACTCTGGCACGTAAAGGACATGGATAATACACCCAAACATTTCTTTACCGAGGTGGGCAGTGGCGTCATTGACTGGAACCGCATTTTTGCCCACCGGAAGGAATCCGGCATGAAACACTTTTTTGTAGAACAGGACGAATGTCCCGGCGATCCCCTTGTCAGCATCGCAAAGAGCTATGGCTATCTGGAAAAAAATATCGTCACGAAATACAAGCCGGTATGATGATTGTGCTGAACATTATCTTTTGCATCGCCTTTTTGTGGTTTACCTATCTGAACTTTAACGACCCGGATGCATGGGTATGGGTGAGCATTTATCTTTTTGCAGCGCTGAGTTGCGGGGCTGCGGTATTCGGTTTCCATTTTCCGGTAGCTTATCTCGTCGCCGTTGGCCTTTACCTGGCCTATGCGTTGGTACTTTTCTTTATCAGGGACGGTGTATGGGACTGGTTCACCAAGTACCGGATGCAAAATATCGCGGCCACCATGCAGGCCACCAAACCATGGATAGAGAAAACCCGCGAGTTTTTCGGGTTATTGATCATCTCCGGCGCGCTGCTGATCAATTATTTTATCTATCGCTGAGCATCGTGATGAACGTTACCTGCTGATGGTTTGATTAATTTAATAGACCTATCTATTAATGGGACTGAATATAACTCGTTAACTCGTTGACAATTATTAGCTTTTCATGGCATTATTGCATTAAGTATACAATCTTAAGTATTTAATTTAGTAAAAATATTTTAAACAGTAGTGACATAAAAAATGGACGCCTAATGCTTATTCTCCTTATAACTTAATGATATTTTGTCTCTTACATCATCAAGACATTTATATTCTTGATTTCTTATACCATCAATTGTGACATGAAGGTCGTCAGTATAAGAACAAAATGTAGTATAAACATTAGCTGAACCACTTCGTTGTTTGCCAAAATAGGACTGGACTGTTTTACTAAAGAGTTCATTTAACGAGTTTGCTGCTACTTTGTCGCAAATTGCAATATCTCCATATAGACACTTCTGTAATTCACATTTACATTCCACGAGACGCCAGTTTAATTTTTCGCTTTTTTTAGTCGGTATACAATGAATGTATAAATCCTCTAACAAGTTACATAAGAAAATATATTGTGTACTTTTCATTCTATTCACAGGTCTAGAAATCCCTACCCTAAAAAACAGCTTCTCGTCAGCACTCATTAGTTTTGAGATAACATCATTAGGATATTTCTTTTTAATAAAAGCGATCATCGCTTGGCTATCCAAGCTTTCTCCGATTTCTGACAGAATATCTTTACTTTTAAATGACTCACTCTCGCCTACTAATATATATTCAACGCCGCTAGAAGGTATGACCATTTGCTGAGTTTCTGTGTCAATAAAGTGTCCATTGTAAAATCTAACTTTCAAAGCTTGCATAGCTACGTCTTATTATTTAGATTAAAAAAGAGGTCAGAACAAAGATAATTTAATAAAAATAAAAATTAGTTAAATTTTGAGGCATCACCCTGCACCAAGCTAGTTTATTTTCATCCTATATTCGGAAGGGTTGAGGGCTTAAAATTGTTTAAAAGAAACACTAAAGTAAGAAGGCGTGTCGAACCCGGTAGTATAGGCAGTTTCAGATACATTGTATCCTGATTTCAACTACGTGACAGTTTTTTTTAACCGGTATTGCCGGATGAGCTTGGCCGCAGAAAGCCCGGTAATCATTTCAAGTTTCCGGCTAAGCGTACGGTGGCTCATGTTCATCTTTTTTGCCAGTAATTCAATTGACACCGCTTTATTGTCCAAATTGTCTTCAATGAGCTGGTAGAGTTGTGTCTGAAAAATATTTTATGGGTTGCCGGCTCTGCTTTTTGTCCCAGATCGGCCAACTGGTTCTTGTAATAATTGCGCAGTTTCTATAGATATTAAAATAGCATTGTTCAAAAGAAAATGCTGCTCCGGTAGACTGGCATATAGTAAGGGTTTGATGCTAAAGAAGGCGTTGCTAAAAAAAATATAAGCAGCGGACTTTCACAGGTCCAATCCATCGCCCGACATACTCATTGCTTCTTCCACCATCCGGATGGCGGTGATAAGCGTGTGTCGATGAGCCTATGGAGCGGTGAATAGATGAAACATAGTAAATGCTTCCGGCTATTGATTAGCCCAGACAGATTGCCGAATGATTATTTTAGGTGTCGGCAAGGAAGCAGGATGATTAGAACGATATCCGGCGAAGGTCATCATGCGGACAATGCTTCAATCTGTCTTGCGGAGAAACTTGATCCAATTACCATAATGGATGGTTTGTTCTACTTCATCATCATGGAAAAAAGAGGTAAGTGCTTTTCCCAACCAGGTTTCTGCCTGCTTGAAGGATGTTTTTTTTTTTCAACGGCTGAGATCACATTGCTCTGTGTGGTAAAATACAGGATTAGTTTTTGTTTGTTAAATTGAACAGCGTTGTTGAATCTTAATTCTTTTACAAGTGTAAATCCTTTTTTACCCAAGTTCTCGTTGGACCAATTATATTGATTGTTCCGGGGAGGGGAGGGATATCTTTTCAGATAGACTGAATAAAACCAATCATGCAATTCAGGTTTGCCCTCCATTTCAGCGATAAAATGATTTTCGTAAAGCACAAGCCAGGACTCCTTTCTTAGAAGCCTGTTGGCTTCTAGGAGGAACTTGTCAATGTCGAACCAATGTACGCCCGAACCAACCGTAATCAGATCAAATTCATGATCGGGGAAGGGCTGGCTTTCTGCTGGTGAAACTTTATACTCTATTTTATGGCTTTCTGCAGCAAAATCCAGCATAGGTTGGGAAATATCCGTGCCATATACCTGTTTGGCGATGGGTAATAATGCCTGGGTAGAGAGACCGGTGCCGCAGGCGATATCCAGTGCTTTATCAAATTGATGGCTGAGCTGTAAAAAATTTTCAATGCGTGCAATCGTGTTAGGATGAAAGTTCGGTCTTCCTTTCGCGTATCTTTCAGCAATGCTACCAGTGTTAAAATGGTTCATCTTTCCTATGGTGAAGGTAAATGATTTGTTGAAAACGATTGTTCAAGGCAAAGCCCGCTGTTTCTTTATAAGGATGCGCTGCCCTAATCCCATAGGATATCCTTGCCCGTCTGATAGATGTTACCTGGGCGGCGATCCCCTGACGGCCTGTATCGCCCTACTCAAGCGAACTCATGACAGCGCGGCAGGCCGCTAAACGCATGGCGACAGGTGTAACATGGATTATGGATGCCCTATGTCAATCCGGCCGCAGGACAAAATTCATTATTCCCAATTCACCTTTTTCGTCAGCCGCTGATTTACGGAATACAAAATATACATCATGGAGGGAACCGCCAACTGAAGGGGTGAGCCTGAGACTAGCTTCTAACGGCTTTTTAGCCGTTTCACTTTTTCCGATAACCGTGCGGCCGAGCAATGTCCCCTGAGGATTATCTAAATGTACTTCTGCCGTCCATCCTTTTTTAGAAGCCTCGCTTAAACCGTAATGGATTTCTATGGAGCCAACATCCTGAAGGCTGATCTGTGGAAACTTGATCCATCCGCTGTCGGCACCAATGAGCTTGATGTCGTTGTTTTTCATCTTTATGTCAGAAACGCCGGAAGATGATTGAGCGGAAGTGACATTTAATGAGGGATGTTGCAACAGAACATGAGTTATTCCCGTCAGCGAGGGCACTCCTTTTGCACCTTTGTCGACGTAGGTTGCGGAAAGAACGATGGCGCCCTGCGGAGTGAGTTTGAATTTTTCCGAGGGCTGGATCGTTCCGTTCATCGGCATTGATTTTTCTTTGCTGCTGTCAGCGAGTGAAAGGATCCAGTGCACTATTTTTCCGGCATCAGATACAGACAGGCCGGGATGCGCGGCCATTGCCGTTTCTCCCCAGTTGCCGCTGCCGCCTTTTATGATCTTGTGGGACAGGAAATCGACGGCCTTGCCGTTGCCTGCGTAGCGCAGCGCCACTTGTTTGAAGGCCGGGCCGATTGATTTTTCATTCACTTTGTGACAGGATTTACAATCCATGGATTCCATCAGGCTCTTGCCCGAAAGGCTGGCCGCCATGGCCGCCACGTCCCCTGCCGGAAGGGCAGCCTTATCCGCGCTTTGCAGGTAATCGGCCTTTACAAATACACGGGACGGATCAAAATCCGGTTGACCGGAATTGCCGTCTTCAGGATCATCCACTGTTACCTGGTAGGCCACGGGGCGTTGAGGAAAATAAAACGTTGGGTTACCGGTCAGTTGGATGTGTACTTGGGGTTCGCTGTTTCCCGCGAACAGGTGGACCACCTCACTTTTCGTTTCCGCGCCTTTGCCGTCGGATACGGTTACCGATACCGGAAAAACACCCGCTGCAGTAAAGGTGTGATCCACACCGGGGGTATCGGTTTGTACCTTGTCCCCCCCGAAATTCCACAGATACGTCATCTTGTCTCCATCGGGGTCAAGGGTGCCTGCGGCGGAGGCATGCACCTTCAGGGGCAAAGCGCCTGAAAGGTGATCCACTTTCATGTTCACCACCGGCGGCCGGTTGCCACCATTGTAAGTGATCACGGACAATGCTGCATTCGCATTCTTGCTAAACCAGCCTTCCCCATATTCCACTATGTAGATATTGCCGTCGGGGCCTGTCTCCATATCGCTTATGTTGTGGAATTTGGTATCCGGCATGAAGGGCTCAATGGTTTGCAGGTCGCCGGTCTTGTCCATCGTCACGACCATGATCCAGTTGCGGATCCAGTCATAAATAAATAGTTTACCGTTGTAATATTCGGGAAAGCGCGTTGCCTCCGGATAGTCGTTTACGTAATATACGGGTCCCGCCATGGCGCAACGGCCCCCTTTGCCAAGGATCGGGAAATCGGGCGATTCGGCGTAAGGATACCAGATGAAAGCGGGATGCGCGTCGGGCAGCACTTTCAATCCGGTGTTGTTGCGTGAGTTATTAACGACGTGCTCCGGATCAAATACGGGTCCGGGTGCTCCGGTAGCGTAATTATAAGCATGGTAGGGATAGTTGTCCCCCACGAAGTAAGGCCATCCAAAATTTCCCGACTTGCGCGCCTGATTGATCTCATCATAGCCGCGGGGACCATGAGTGGCCAGGCTGTCATTATTGGCGTCGGGGCCCACCTCTCCCCAATAAAGATATCCCGTGTGTTTATCCACAGAGATGCGGTAGGGGTTCCGGTCGCCCATCACATAAATCTCCGGTCTTGTCTTCGCGGTTCCTTTTGGAAAAAGGTTGCCGGCGGGAATGCTGTAAGTGCCGTCTTCATTTACGTGGATGCGGAGGATCTTCCCACGCAGGTCATTTGAGTTTCCGGCAGCACGCCGGTCATCGAAGTGCTCAAAGCCCGGTCGGTCGTCTACAGGCGAGTAACCGTGCGAATTGATGGGATAGGCTTTGCCCGTAACAGGATTGATCTCGTCAAAAGGGGTGGTATTGTCGCCCACGGAGACATAGAGGTTGTCCTTGCTGTCAAAGGCGATGGAGCCACCTGTATGGCAACAGATTTCCCGGTCGGTATGTACTTCCAGGATCACCTGTTCAGATTTTACATTGAATTGCCCTTTTTCAAATTTAAAACGGGACAGGCGGTCTACCGATTTACTGGTAGGCGAATAATAGACATAGACCCAATGGTTCTGATCATAGTGAGGATCGGCCTGAATGCCGAGCAGACCCATTTCCACATTTACGTTTTTGGTATGAAGCGTCTTATCATAGACCTCCAGGTGGGCCACCCTGGTGATGGTTTTATCGGCCGCATTGTAATATTTGATGTTCCCCTTTCTTTCGGCGATGAGCACACTTAAATCGGGCAATACCGTCAACTCGGTGGGTTCGTCAAGTCCGCCGGCCAGAAACTTTTTGGAAAAGCGGTCTTCAGCGGGTACACGTAGAGCTGTGGCTTTGCTGTAGTCCAGGACCTGGTTTTTGCCAATGGCGTAGTGGATACCCTCCCAGAGCAATTCGAGGAAATGTGGCTCCTGATAGGATTCGGAGGTATGGCCCAGTTCCATATAAAAGGCTCTGCCACCGTCATAATCATGGTACCATACCATGGGGTGATGGGCACCATTCTCCCCGCCCTTGTAACTTTTCTCATCGATCGAGACGAGCACATGTACATCCTTTGGGATGGCCCGGAAATTATACCATTCATCGGTCCTGATCCAGGGATTGGGAAGAGAATCGGTGATGGGGAAGTTCTTGTCTTTATGAATGTCCAGTTTAGCCTCTTGCTGGCTGGGGTGGCTCTTGAACCAGGCGCCAACCAGTTTACCATACCAGGGCCAGTGGTATTCGCAGTCCGCTGCCGCGTGGACGCCCACATAGCCGCCACCCGCCTCAATGTAACGCTCAAAATCCGCCTGCTGGTAGTTGTTGAGCACATCATGGGTGGTGCTCATGAAGACCACCGCTGAATATTGTTTCAGGGTATCCTCGGTAAATTTTGAAGCATCCGAGGTAGTGTCCACCCTGAAATGATGTTCCCTGCCAAGCTTGATGATGGCTTTTACGCCATCAGGAATGGAGGCGTGGTAATAACCGGCTGTCTTTGTAAATACCAAAACCCGCGGAGCGGTTTTACGGGTTTGTGTGCAGGAAAATAAAACGCAGGCAAGTACAGGGAGGGTAAGGCAGTTGCGTAAGCCCTTTTGACCAATTAAATTCATAGTAGTTTTAAATTGTGAAACGGACAAACATAGCGGTTTTTATTCTTTTTTTTAAATTTTTTCGATAAATGGCAGGGTAAGGGGCTAAACCGGGTGCGATGGTTGCAGGTAAACGGAAAGGGATATAGCATTGCCAAGGCCTGGGATGGACTGAATTTTTTTAGTCCTTTTTAATCTTTCCGGTTTCTCCTGCAGCACCAGGGCTTTGGTGATGACAGGCCCGGGACTGGCTTATTTGAAGGAAACGGAGGGCACATTCTTTTTGATTTCCGGGTCCGCGACTGGTCATGGAAATCAACCGGCCCATCATTCAGCCGTTCACTGAAGTGATCAGGTGCATATTCAAAAGGGGAGTTGCCGTGCTTTGTCAGACAGCATAAAACAGTGATGTGCTTGTTTTCTTTTTTGCTGCAGATGTAACTAAAAGATTCAGCTTTTCGTGACCTCCCGGATATCCTCCATGATGCGTTTGGCGATGTTCTGGGCGGTGGTCTCGAACTGGCTTTCCGCGTAGATGCGGATGATGGGTTCGGTGTTGGAAGCGCGCAGGTGTACCCAGTTGTCATCAAACTCAATACGCAACCCGTCTTCAGTATTGGCCGGATTTTGCTTGTACTTTTCGCGGATCTTTTTCAGGATGTTGCTGACCGTAATACCCGGGTCGAGTTCAATTTTATTTTTTGATATAAAATAATCGGGATATTGTTTGCGCAATCCTAAAATGCTCTTTTTGCTGTGGGCCAGGTGGCTCAGGAAAAGCGCGATGCCGATGAGCGCGTCGCGACCATAATGCAGTGTGGGATCAATGATGCCTCCGTTCCCTTCCCCGCCGATCACGGCGTCCACGGCTTTCATTTTTTTGACCACATTCACTTCTCCCACAGCCGATGCGAAATACTGACCGCCATGTTTCTCGGTGATGTCTTTTAAGGCGCGGGTGGAGGATAGATTGGATACTGTATTTCCTTTCTTTTTCTGGAGTACATAGTCGGCGACGGCGACCAGGGTGTATTCTTCCCCGAACATGCTGCCATCCTCACAGACAAAGCATAGCCGGTCGACATCGGGATCCACGGCGATGCCCAGATCGGCTTCCTGTTGCCTTACCTCATTGGATAGTCCGATCAGGTTCCCCGGCAAGGGCTCGGGATTGTGCTCAAATTTGCCGCTGACCTCCCCATTGAGGATTCTAATCTTCTCCACGCCCAGCGCCTTTAACAGGGCCGGTACGAAAATGGCGCCCGTTGAATTGATGGCGTCTATGACGATGGAAAATTTTCTTTTTTGGATCGCAGCAGTGTCTACCAGTGGATGAGCCAGGATCATATCGATGTGCTTTTGGAGGTAGGTATCATCCGGGGTGCAGGTCCCCAGCTTGCCCACTTCCGCAAAGATAAAAGCTTCTTTTTCCGCCAGTTCCAGCACAGCCTGCCCATCCTGTGATGAGATAAACTCTCCGTCGCTGTTGAGCAATTTCAGGGCATTCCAGTCTTTGGGATTATGGCTGGCGGTCAGGATGATTCCGCCTGCGGCGCCTTCCGCCCTCACGGCGATTTCCACCGTAGGGGTGGTGGAAAGGCCCAGATCAATGACATTCAGTCCCATGGCGTTCAGTGTACCGACCACCAACTGTTGAACGAGTGGTCCGGATATGCGGCCGTCACGGCCTAAAACAACGGCAGGGGTCTTATTGCCGCTCTTCAGCCAAGTGCCGAAGGCGGCGGTAAAGCGAACGATGTCAATAGGTGTAAAGGCGTTTCCGGGCTGTCCGCCAATCGTTCCCCGGATCCCTGATATAGATTTGATTAATGCCACTTATAGAAGAATTTAGGCGGCAAATATAGGCAAATAGGCTGATACGGGGGTTCTGGCACTGCTATGATTTAATAAACTATATTTGTGCCTATTTTCCATATAATATGAAACAGTTTTTCCGGAAGATCCCCCATGAAGTACGGTACCTGGTGGGGAATTTCTTGATCCTCTATGTATTCCTTCTCCTGTTCAGGCTCGTATTTTACCTGTTTTCCTTTCAGACAAATTTGCATGACAGCCATGATATCCTAAAAGCATGGTACCTGGGAATAAAATTCGATCTGCGACTGGCCCTGATCTTGTTATTGCCGGTATTCATACTGTTGGTCCTTTTCAGGAGCCGGATATTCTCCAAGCCCGTTTTCCGTAAAATTCTGCTGACCTATTTCTTTGTCGTCGAACTGGGCCTTTTGATCCTCTGTGTCGCGGACCTGGGATTCTATGACTACCTGGGCCGGCGCATTGACCCTACTGTTTTGCGCTTTATAAACTGGCAGGACGCCGGCACTAATACCGGCATGGTGTGGGAGAGTTATCCGGTGATCCGGGGACTGATCGGAATGATTGTTGTCATGTTTATTCTCTACAGGCTGCACCGCTGGCTGTACCGCAGGTTCGCTATTCAAACGGCAGCCAGGTTAACCCAGAATGTCCCCGGGAAAAAGAGACGCTTTGCACTTCCGGCGATCATTGTCCTCGTCCTGATGGCAGGCGGTATCTATGGCAATTTTGCCTACTACCCCTTGCAGTGGAGCCAGGCCATGTTCACCGAAGATAGCGGGATCACCGCCCTGGGATTAAACCCCGTATTAAACTTTTTCTCCAAAATTAAATTCCGTGAAGATTCTTTTGATCTGCAGGCCACGCGGAAATACTATCCTTTTATTGCACAATATCTGGGCGTGGAGCGACCAGATGCCGCCAAACTGAATTTCAAACGGACCTTTGCGGAAGATACCACACGACCGAAGCCGAACATCGTCTTCGTGATGCTGGAATCCACCGGCGCGGCTGTTTCCTCGATGTTTGGCAACCCCATGCAACCCACACCGAATATGCAACGGCTTTCAGACAGCGGCGTGCTTTTTAAAAATTTCTACGTGCCTGCCCACAGTACAGCAAGGACGGTGTATGGCCTGACCACCGGAATCCCCGATATCACCGAGGTAGAGACCGCTTCGCGTCATCCCCAGATGATCGATCAACGGGTCATTATGAATGAATTCAAAGGCTATGAGAAATATTACCTGCTGGGGGGTAATATGAACTGGGCCAATATCAGGGCGCTTTTCACCAACAATGTTAAAGGGGTTCAGTTATTTGAGGAGAGCGATTTCAGCGAAAAGAAGCTGGATGTATGGGGTATTTCCGATTATAGCCTGGTGCACGAGGCGAACAAGGTCTTCCTGAACGCCTGGAAACGAAAGCAGCCTTTCGTGGCCTTCCTCCAATTGGCCGATAACCATAAACCATACTCCACCACCCCCGGCGCAGGTGATTTTAAACCATGGACCGAGAAGGATATAGATATGAAGAAATTCAAGGCCTCCGGTTTTGTTTCCCTGGGACAGCTGAACGCCCTGCGGTATGAGGATTACAATGTGGGTCAACTGATCAAGCTGGCGCGGGCATCGGGGTATCTTAAGAACACGATTTTTGTTTGCTTCGGGGATCATAACTGCCTGCTCAATCCCTACCATTTTATGCCGTTTCCCGAATATGAAATGGGCACCGGACAGGTACATGTGACGGCCTTTATCTATTCCCCGCATTATTTTAAACCTCAGCGCATCACCGAACCCGCCAGCCTGCTGGACCTGTATGCTACTTTCGCCCGTTATACCGGTATGCCGTTTACCAATTATACACTCGGGACAGACATCTTTGACAGCACCCGCAAGAAGCGCTACGATTTTATATGGTACAGAAAGAACGGGCAATTGTGTTACGGACTGATGGGGAGTCGCTTTTTGTATGAGATGCAGGAAGATAATAAAGCGACCAGGCTTTATGACCTGAAGGCCGATCCTTTGAAGAATGTGGCGATGACCTATCCTGATACGGCAAAGTATATGGATAACCTGTTAAACGGGTTTCGTGAAAGTACGTGGTATCTGATGTTTAATAACAAAAAGGTGAAAACGGCGCCCGGGAGTAAGATGAGAACCCTAGGGGAAAGACGGTAAGTTCCGGCAGGAGCTTTCGTCCATACAGCCGTGACCCAGGTGAACGTTTTTTGTCGATCAGTGTGTTTAAAGTGATAAAAGCAAAGGGGAAATTAAGTTATGAGAACGGAGAAAAACTGGTATAGGGCATGGTTTGATTCCGCGTATTATCATTTATTGTATCGAAAGGATCATGAGCGGGAGGCCATGGCGTTTACCACCAGGTTAGTGGCGTTTTTACAACCATTCCCAGGCGCCCTGATGCTGGATGCAGCCTGTGGGAAGGGAAGGCCTGCCACCGAGCTGGCCACTTTTGGTTACGATGTCACAGGTATTGACCTGTCGGAGAAAAATATCCTGGAGGCGCGCAAAATGGAGCACGCCCACCTTTCTTTTTTTCAGCATGACATACGCCTGCCTTTGCGGATCCGTTATTTTGATTATGCTTTTAGTTTTTTTACCGGTTTCGGATATTTTGATACTGAGAGGGAGAATGAAAACGCCTTGCATACCATGTGCCATGCCTTAAGAAAGGATGGCGTACTGTTGATCGATTGCCTTAACAGTTCTTATGTCGAGCAGCATCTGGTATCCCATGAGATGAAAATAGTCGATGGCGTGGAATTCAATATTCAGCGCGCCTGTGAAGGGGGGTATTTTCTAACAGAGATCCACATCAGTGACCCGGCCCGGCTGGCGGAGCAGCAGTTTACCGAAAGGCTGAGGGCCTATTCAAGGGATGACCTGGAGAACATGCTCAGCGCTCAGGGAATGCAGATCGTGGATATATTGGGTGATTATCAGTTTCATCCGTGGCAGGAGTGCTCCTCCCCACGCCTGATCCTCATTGCCAAACGCGTATCATAAAGCACCTTTCTCCATAGTTAAACCCTGCTAAATTTAATGGATCTTTACACCTATCCCAACCCTTTTGAAATATGAGATGGATTTATTTGATACTCATCCTGATCTTTACCATTGTCGGCGGCATGATTCCGGTATGGTACCGCCGCATCCATAGAAATGTGATCGTCTACCTGCTCACGTTCACAGGCGCTTTTCTTCTGGGCATCACGATTTTGCATCTCGCTCCGGAGTCTTTCCATGAATTGGGGAAAAAGGCGGGGCTCTATATTCTGCTTGGCTTTTTTCTGCAGGTTTTTCTGCAACGTTGGTCCCATGGTATGGAACATGGTCATGGTGCCAGCCCGCAGGACCAGGTGAAGGACCACGCGGGCCAAGTAACGGCCGCTACGGCCTTCAGCCTGGTGGTGGGGCTGTCGGTGCACGCGTTCATGGCCGGTCTTCCGCTCGGGTTCACCTATCATGATCCTTCGATCCTGCCGTCGCTGGCCCTGGGGATACTGTTGCACAAAATGCCGGAAGCGCTGACGCTGATGACAATGCTGCTGGTCATGAGAGCCGGCAAAAAGGGCAACAAGGGTTTGTTGATATTGTTTTCACTGGTTACTCCCGGTGCCGCCCTGCTGGCTTACGCGCTCAACCAGGATTTTCTTTTCATGGACAGGGTGTTGTTGTACGTGATCGCCCTCGTAACAGGGGCGTTTTTGCATATTTCCACCACCATATTTTTTGAGAGTGGCACGCGCCATCACGAACTTAACAGGGGCAAAGTCATCAGTATGGTGATCGGGCTGGCCCTGGCGAGCCTTACGCTTCTCATAGGCTAATGAGAAATTTAGTATATTTCCGCTTTTTTTAATAACTTTCTTTGTAGATGGAGATCGTCGTCATATTTATTCTGATTTTTCTGAACGGCATTTTCGCCATGACTGAAATCGCGCTTATTTCCGCCAGAAAAGTCAAGCTGGAGAATCAGGCTAATAAGGGAGATACGCGGGCTGCAAAGGCCTTGTCCCTGGCACATAATCCCAACCGCTTTTTTTCAACCGTACAGATAGGCATTACCCTTATCGGTATTTTGATGGGTATCTTTTCAGGGGATAAAATAAAATCCAGCGTTCTGCATTTCATAGAGCAATCGGCGTGGCTCAGACCTTATAGCAATACATTGGCGGTCATTGTGGTGGTCATCCTGATCACCTATTTTTCTTTGGTGCTGGGCGAACTGGTTCCCAAGCGCATTGGACTGGCCAGGCCGGAAAAGATTTCCAAGTTCATGGCGGGCCCGATGAACTTTTTATCCGGCATCACCTTTCCATTTATCTGGTTGCTCACCACTTCCACCAGTTTGATCGTCAAATTGCTTAATATCAAAGTTTCCGTAAACCCCATCACAGAGGAGGAAATCAAGGCGGTGATCAATGAAGGGGCGACTTCGGGTACCATCGATGAAAGCGAACAGGAAATCATCGAGCGGGTCTTCCACCTGAATGACCGCAACATCACTTCCCTGATGACGCACCGGACCGATGTGGTCTGGATTGATGTGAACGAGACACCGGAGAAATACCGCAGCAAAATCAGGGAGGCGCTGCATTCGGTTTATCCGGTGTGCGACGGACAGGTGGATGAGATTCTGGGGGTGATCTATACAAGGGATTTATACCTGGCTAATGAAGGGGCTTCCATGCGCAGCCTGATGAAAAAGCCGCTCTTTATCCCCGAGAACAACAGTGCCTACCAGGTGATGGAAAAGTTCAAGCTCAGCAGAACGAATTTTGGATTTATCGTGGATGAATATGGGAGTTTCCAGGGGATGATCACCATGAAGGATATCCTGGAGGCCATCGTCGGCGATATGCCGGAAGCCGATGAAGAAGACTACGAAATCGTTGCCCGGAAGGACGGGACTTTTCTGGTGGACGCCCAGATCCCTTTTTACGATTTTTTGACCTATTTTGAAAAGGAGGACTGGATTACCGATGTTGAACAACAGGAGTTCGATACCCTCGCGGGATTTATCCTCCATCATCTGGAGCATATTCCGCAGGTAGGGGAGAAGGTCACCTGGCGCGGCTTTCTTTTTGAGATCGTGGATATGGACGGACACAGGATCGATAAAATACTGGTAGCCCCCCAACAAGTGGAGGACAAAGAGCCTGCCGATAAATAGGAGCGCACCCCTGATAAGGGCGCCCCGGATTTTACAAAGTCACTTTTACACTTATAAATGACACTATAAACTGACATAGCATGAAAAAACGCTTCCTCCTTTTAGTTGTTTTTCTCTGTTTTTATGTGAGCGGCTTTTGCGGAAGGGTAGATACCATACAGGTATACAGTACCTCCATGCATAAGAACGTCCCGTGTGTTGTGATCCTTCCCGATCTGTATGGCAAACTGCAGACTGATTACCCGGTTGTTTACCTGCTGCATGGCTATAGCGGTAATTACCTGGATTGGATTACCCGGGTACCCGCGCTGGAGAAGTATGTGGATGAATTTCACCTCATCATCGTATGCCCGGACGGGGGGTTTAGCAGTTGGTATTTCGATAGTCCCATCGATAGCACCATGCGTTATGAGACGTTTATGACCAAAGAACTGGTTCCCGACATCGATGCCCGCTATCACACCGTGACCGACAGGGCCCATCGCGGCATTTGCGGACTGAGCATGGGAGGACACGGGGCGCTTTACCTGGCGATCCGCCATCCTGGTGAATTCGGGGCTGTGGCCAGCATCAGCGGCGGAGTGGATATCAGGCCTTTTCCCAATAACTGGGACATTAAAAAGAGGCTGGGTGAGATAAAGACCCACCGGACCAACTGGGAGAAGAACACGGTCATCAATCTGGTGGACTCCCTGAAGAACGGTGAACTGAAAATAGCCATCGATGATGGTGTGAATGATATTTTCATTAAAGAGAACCGTGCCTTGCACCAGAAACTGCTGCGCCTGCACATCGATCATGACTACACTGAACGCCCCGGTGCTCATAACTGGGCTTACTGGCGCAACGCCATTGCCTATGAACTGCTTTTCTTCCGGAAATATTTTTACCAGGCGGCTTACGCTGCAAAGTAAGCAGACCTTCTGCAATGGAATAAAATAGCTGCCTGGCTTTACAGCATCACTTCAGTGACGTTGGATTTTATTGTCTTTTAGATCAAATAATTGGTGCCCCGGCTTGGGGACGAAGTGAACGGGATCAATAAAAATATCGGGAAAACGACATTCGGATTTTTTCGTTTTTCAGCAGTCTGGTCCAGGAGGTGAAAAAGAAAAAAAATATCTGCCGGCAGCAAGACAAGGGAGATCAAAGTAATCGTTAAGTGACCATCAGTAAGCGATGGGGAAAGGGTGAAAGTAAGTGGTTGCTACCTCTATTGATGATCACATTTGGGGAAAGCCGGCTTTAAAATTATTTCGTAAATGTATGGATTGTCAATAGAGGATCAGGCGAGGGCTGAAAAATCATTCTGATAAAAACACATTCTATGGAACAAGAATATACCCCTAACGAACAAAGTAAAACGAAAAAAATCTACGTAAATAAGGCAATATACGTAGCGACTATTTGGGAGGACCATTGGTTGCCGGTTATTTGATTTCTAATAATTTTAAGGTTTTCAATGAGCCGGGTAAAGCAAAAAAGACATGGATATTTGCAACTATCGCAACAATAGTAATCTTTGGCGTTGCTTTTTTTATTCCCAATATAGATAAAATACCCACGCCATTAATTTC
>DASULB010000574.1:0-3279 GCA_036278455.1 Chitinophagaceae bacterium
CGATGGTCTGTATGTCCTCCACGGCAATAGGGTCGATACCCGCAAAGGGCTCATCCAGCAGGATGAATTTGGGATCAACCGCCAGCGCCCGGGCAATTTCGGTACGCCGTCTTTCACCACCGCTCAACAGATCACCATGATTCTTCCTGACATGCTGCAGGTGGAACTCCTCCAAAAGGGATTCTAACTTTTCTTTCTGTTCCGTTTTCGTCAGCCTGGTCATTTGCAATATCGCGGAGATATTGTCCTCCACCGTCAGTTTCCGGAAAATAGAAGATTCCTGCGGTAAATAGCCAATGCCCATCTGCGCCCGTTTATACATGGGCAACCGGGTGATATTTTGTTCGTCCAGAAATACCTCTCCCTCATCCGGCTTGATAAACCCCACCACCATGTAAAACGTTGTGGTCTTGCCCGCCCCGTTCGGCCCCAGCAACCCCACGATCTCTCCCCGGGAAACATCCACCGACACATGATCCACCACCGTACGGCTATGATAGCGTTTCACCAGTTTTTTCGTATGCAGCCTCAAATTACAAAGATTTATAGTACAAAAATAACGTTTTAAGCCCATAGGGACAACAGTGGAGGAAATTAAGACGTGTCACCGCCTGCGGTCCTCTTCGATTGCCCGGTCAGCCAACCAACCGTTTTCAGTCTTTTTTGCGCTCCGGCGATGCCCCCTCTTCCCAAAAAACGATTCCCTCACGGGGAAGATCTTTTTGACCTTCCCGGCGTGGCCTTCGCTGCGTCCTTCCCACTTACCAAAAAACTTCCTTTCCGGCAAAATGGCGCGGCCTGTAAAACCAAAAAAGAGAAAGTTACTTACCTACCGTCTTCTTCCAGGGGAGCGCCCGTTGAATATTTTTAAAGAGACGGAAATAAAATTCCCTGTTGAACAGCTGGGAGTCATTGAGGGCCTTATAAATCAGGAAACCCGCTATGGGGACCAGGACGATGGTGGACATCCACATCCCTCCCCAGGGGGTCATCACCCCATTGCGGGCGAGGCGTTCACCAATGGTGGATACGACATGGAATACCACAAAGAATATCACGGCAAAGACCAGTGGGGTGCCCAGGCCTCCTTTGCGGATAATGGAGCCTAAAGGCGCCCCGATGAGAAAAAGCACCATGCAGGCGAAGGACAAGGTAAACTTACGCTGCCATTCCACCTTATGGCGAATGATGGAATCCACCCTGTCATCATAATCACTCACCGTCATTTTCATGGAGTTGGTGGCCTCTTTGAGGTTCATTTTGACCCGGTCATAAACATAGCGGCGCTGCCCGACCGGGATGATGCTGTCAAAGGCGGCCACATGCAGCGGCGGCGCGGTGGTTTTCAGCCACCCGGTATCTTTCCAGCGGCTGAAGGGATAGCGGCTGCTGACATCGGCCCGGATGTTCAAAACGCTGTATTTTAACTGGCCCTGGATGGAGTCAATGGCGTCTTTAAGCTGGTGCACATTGAGCATCTGATAAGAGGTCTTGAACAAGTCAACCGGTGTCCGGGACAAAGCAAAAGAGCCGAGATCGAGTACTTCGGTGAATTCCTTAAAGCCGGTCCTGACAAATTCATTGTCCGGTGATCCCCGGCGCCCCTTTTCCTCGTATTCCCATCCATCGCGCAGGACAAGGTATACGAATTTCTTGTTCTCGGCCTCTTTCATTTTCCCACCCTTGGCAAGGATCAGCTTTGCATTCATGGGATCACGGCGGTCATAGATCATCACCCCGTGAATCGTCACGCCATCGGCATCTTTACGCTCCACCTTGATGGCCATGTTATCGATCTCCGTAAAAAAGACACCCGCCCGGATGTTAAAGCCGTGTTTAAGGTGCACAATATCATACAACAGGGATTCCGCCTGCAGGTTAGCCGCCGGGATGACGTAGTTGGCAAACAAAAAAGCGCCTCCGCAAATAAACAGGCACAGGATGATCAAAGGGCGCATAAAACGCAACAGGGAAACACCCGCAGATTTCAGCGCCACCAGTTCAAAACTCTCGCCGAGGTTCCCGAACGTCATGATAGAGGACAACAAAATAGCCAAAGGCAATGCCAGCGGCACCATGGTGGCGCTCATGAAAAAAAGCAACTTACTGACCACAACAGTATCCAGTCCCTTCCCTACCAGATCGTCAATATACTTCCATAAAAACTGCATTACCAGCACGAAAAGTGTCACAAAAAAAGTGATCACAAACGGCCCGATGAATGTTTTGATAATGAGTTTATCCAGTTTCTTCACTTGCGAATGTTAATCGTTTGATACTTGTGGAGAACGGCGCAAACCTACGGCATATTTGCCAACCTTTGGTCATCAACCTGTCGGCGCACACAGTGGCGGAAAAACGGGTATCCGGGGTAAAACCCGGCGGGATATGAAACAGCACTCCCCTCGGGGGAACAGCCATACGAAATGAGCCCTGCTCCCGGCCCCGGCGCCCAATGGCACCGGATACCGCTTCGCATCATCCCTTCAGGATCTCATGGCCCATCTTGTCCCGCTTTGTCTGCAGATAAAATTCATTATAAGGATTGGGACAGACCTCGATGGGTATATTTTCCACCACTTCCAGCCCGTAACCATCCAGTCCCGCCCGTTTTTTCGGATTATTGGTCATCAGCCTCATTTTGGTCACCCCCAGGTAGCGTAATATCTGGGCGCCCACGCCATAATCCCTTTCATCCATATCAAAGCCCAGCATCAGGTTGGCTTCGACCGTATCATGCCCTTCTTCCTGCAACTTGTAAGCCCTTAGCTTATTCAGCAGGCCGATGCCACGGCCTTCCTGTTTCATGTATAACACCAGACCCTGGCCCTCGGCCTCCACCATCTCCATTGCCTTTTGCAGCTGTTCGCCGCAATCACAACGCAGGGAATGAAGAATATCCCCTGTAAAACAGGAGGAATGGACGCGCACCAGCACGGGGTCACCTTCTTTCCAGGAGCCTTTTTTTAAGGCCAGGTGCAAATCATTGGTGTTCAGTTGACTAAATGCGATGAGTTCAAAATCACCATAATGCGTGGGCATATGAACGCGCACCTCTTCTTTTATCAGGGATTCATTGCGCATGCGGTAAGCGATCAGGTCCCGGATGGAAATGAGTTTCAGGTCGAATTTACGTGCAATGAGCTCCAACTCCGGCAGACGCGCCATCGTACCGTCGGCATTCATGATCTCTACCAGTACGCCTGCAGGATCAAAACCTGCCAGACGAGCCAGGTCAATGGTCGCCTCGGTATGCCCGGTACGGCGAAGCACCCCTTC
>DASULB010000575.1:0-3031 GCA_036278455.1 Chitinophagaceae bacterium
CGGCAAAAACTATATCACGGAAGCAAAATAAGACAGGAGTTATCACGGAAATTTCCTTATTTGTCGTTTTTTACCAAAATAAGCACAATTTGACAAGCTTATTTTGTACTTTTATGCTCAATAAGGAAAATTATGCTAAAAAATGTTGGTATTTCGGAGGTATTGGATCGTATCCGATTTGAAAACCTCTGGTGGACAGCGGAAACTGTCGATCAGCATTTCCGGGAAATGCCCCACAGGGAATATTTTGGACAATTTCTGAGCCTCTGTACCGATTTATCAGTACAAAGGGCCATAGTGCTCATGGGACCGCGCCGGGTTGGGAAAACCGTTATGCTGTATCATCTGGTCCAGGAATTATTGAACCAGGGTGTAAATTCCCAGCGTATCTTATTCATTACAGTGGAGAACCCGATTTATAACAACCTGCGGCTGGAAACATTGTTTCAATATGGCAGGGAAGCGCTTGGAATCAGGGAAGAATTGAAAGGATGGTATGTGATTTTTGATGAGATCCAATATCTAAAGGATTGGGACGTGCATCTGAAATCACTGGTAGAAAGTTATCGCTCCGCAAGATTTATTGTATCAGGTTCGGCAGCTTCAGCATTGAAGTATAAAAGCCATGAAAGCGGCGCAGGAAGGTTTACAGATTTTATGCTGCCTCCACTCACATTTTATGAGTTTATTACCATGCAAAACCTGAGCCATATGGTCCAGCCAACACGCCTTCCTTTTGGCAACAACCAAGTAAGCTTTTATAAAGCGCCCGATATAAAACAGTTTAATCAGCGGTTTGTTGATTACATTAATTTTGGGGGTTACCCCGAGGCTATTTTTTCAGAATCTGTCAGAAATAATCCTGAACGTTTTATCAGAAACGATGTGGTGGATAAAGTTCTACTGCGGGACTTGCCAGGATTATATGGCATAAGCAACGTACAGGAGTTAAATTCCTTATTTACCACGATAGCTTATAATTCGGCAAATGAATTTTCGGTTGAAACATTAAGCAGCCAGTCGGGATGCCCCAAAAGTACGATAAAGAAATACCTTGAATACCTCGAGGCTGCCTTTCTAATTAAGACCGTGAAACGTATCAACCAGGCAGGTAAGCGTTTTCAACGGGATAATTTTTTTAAGATCTATTTAACTAACCCTTCCCTGCGTGCTGCATTATTTTCGCCTGTACAGGCTGCCGATGAAGCAATGGGGGCGTTGACAGAAACTGCCATATACGCTCAATGGATGCATCGAATTAATTTTACACCGTGGTATGCGCGGTGGAATAAAGGAGAGGTAGATATGGTAGGCATCAGTAAAAGTAAGTTACAGCCGGAATGGGCTCTGGAAATTAAGTGGACAGACCGTTATGTAAAAAAAACCGGCGAATTAAAAAGCCTGCTAAAATTTTGCAAAGAAAATAATCTGGAAAAAGCACTGGTCACGACCATGTCCATTCAGGAAATAAAAGAACATAACGGCATAGAGTTGAATTTTGTTCCCGCCGCCGCTTATGCCTATACGATCGGAGCCAATACCCTGACTACACAGCATGAAGGAGAATGAACTTCCCTTTGTATCTGCTATCTGCATGAACCGATTGATGAAAGAATACCAGTCCGCCGGTGCAATATAAGATACTGGTCCCGCTGCAGGCGGAAAGTAATAAAAAGAGATAACCGCTTCCATCCGAATAAGTTCTTTTATTTCAGGTGACCTCCCCATACCGGAACAAATGAAAGTGCCCGGTATATTTTCAGCTTTCAAAAGAATTCTATATCGCCGCATGCTGCCTCATTTACATTCACGGGATATCATTTTTAAGAATTGCCTGATTTTCCAAAGAGATCCGCTACAAGTTTGTAAGAATATATTTTGGCCGTATTGTCATAAATATAGGAGGCTACCATGATCTCATCGACATTCGTCTCCTCCAGAAACGTCTGAAGCCCTTTATTGACCGTTTGGGAACTGCCGACAAAGGAGTACTTCATCATTTGCATCACGGATGCTTTTTCATAGTCCTGCCAGATCTCATCCATATCCTCCACCGGCGGGGGCAACGGCTTACGGGCGTCCCGGATGATACCCAGCGCCAACTGGTAAAAAGAACTGGCCAATCGCCGGGCTTCTTCATCGCCGTCGGCGGCTATCACATTCACGCAGGCCATGGCATATGGCTTCTGCAATTGTTCCGACGGTTCAAAACGATCCCGGTATAAGTGCAATGCTTCATGTAAATGGGTAGGCGCGAAATGACTGGCAAAGGCAAAGGGAAGTCCCAGCATGGCGGCCAATTGGGCACTATAGGTACTGGAACCCAGCAACCAGATAGGAACCTGCGTTCCTTCACCTGGTATAGCGCGTACCCGCGCTCCCGGGTTCTTTGGTGCCAAATAACCTCTCAGTTCCACTACATCATTGGGGAAATCATCTACCGAGCCGCGAAGGCTTCTCCTGAGTGCCATGGAAGTGAGTTGATCCGTTCCCGGGGCACGACCCAACCCGAGGTCAATGCGTCCCGGAAAAAGTGACTCGAGGGTGCCAAACTGTTCAGCAATGACCAGAGGCGCATGATTGGGAAGCATCACGCCACCTGATCCAACCCTGATGGTGGAAGTGCCATTTGCGATATAGCCGATCAATACGGAAGTAGCCGAACTGGCGATATTTTCCATGTTATGGTGCTCGGCAAACCAGTGCCGGAGATAGCCAAAGCTTTCCACAGCCCTTGCCAGCTCCAGGCTCTTTTTAAAAGAATCAGCGGGTGTCTCGCCCTCCAGAACCGGGGCCAGGTCCAGGACGCTTACAGGTATCTCTTTTAATTGCTTCTGCATTTCTATAATTTATTGACTAGGAATGAATATATATCTCATAAGAACTAAAGAGGTTGCCTTTTTGTTCGATATCCTTATTTAAATCTTCCCTTTTACAGGATATCCGTAAAACAATAGATGGGCTGGATGGTTGGCTGCAAAAATAATCACGTTTGATAATTCTTCAGGGGGGCAAATGATCGCATTGCGAT